>CAIUGQ010000433.1 GCA_903898725.1 uncultured Burkholderiales bacterium
GGCCGGCACATGAAGCTCGCATGCAGCCCCTGGCGGCGCGCGATCTGCTTGACGGCACCGCGCAGCAGCACCATCGCGTCGGCCGCCTCGAGCGCCGGCAGCGGCCGGAAGGTGAGCTCGCACTGGCTCGGCCCGAACTCGACCTCGAGCGAGCGCAGCGGCAGGCCCAGGCCCTGCAGGCCTTCGCGCAGCGGTTCGAGCGCCGGCTCGATCTGGTCGTAGCGCAGCTCGGTCAGGTACTGGTAGCCCTGGTGCAGCAGCGCGACCTCGGGCGGCGCGCCCGGCACGCCGGGGGTGCCGGCGTCTGCGGGCGCGAGCTTCGGATCGAGCAGCCGGAACAGGTGGAACTCGACCTCCAGCCCGGCGAGGAAGCCGTGGACGCCGCCGGCAAGGCGCGCCGCCTGCTCGCGCAAGAGCCGTCGGGTGTCGAAGGGGACGGGTCGGCCGTCGTGGAAGTGCAGGTCGCACAGCACCCAGCCGGTGGCGGGCGCCCAGGGCAGGACTCGGAAGCTCGTCGGGTCGGCGACCATCAGCATGTCGGCCGCGCCCTGCATCTCGCGCAGCCCGAAGCCGCCGCCGGCGCTGAACACCGGGAACACCGTGCGATGCGCGGTGTCCTTGGCGAGCAGTGTGGTGGTGACGCCGACGCCGGCGCCGAGCGCGCCCGCGACCTCGCCGGCCATCAGCGTCTTGCCGCGCACGATCCCGTGCTGGTCGGCGAAGCCGAAGCGCACCGAGTGCAGCCCGCGCTCGGCGATCGTGGCGAGCATGCGCTGCGCGGCGTCGCGCTGCGCGTCGCTCCAGAGGCCGTGACGCTCGACGAAGGAAGGGCTCATCGGTCGCGGTGGGCGGGTTCGGGAACGGCGGCGGGGTCGGGTGCGGGGACGAAGCCGGATGCGGCAACGGGGCCGGATGTGGCCAAGGGGCCGGGTGCGGCGATCGCATCCGGTGCGGTCGATGCGACCGGCTCCACCAGCCCCACCGGTGCCCCCGAGGCCACCCACCAGTCGCAGCCCGCACGCCTGCGCGCATCGACGTCGCGCCAGTAATGCTGCCAGCCCTCGGGCGCGCACAGGCCGTCGACGGTGACCGGCCCGCGCAGCCGCGCGGCGGCCTCGGGCTCGAGGATGCCGGGCGGCGTGCCGCCGGCGGCAACGGTGTCGATCGCGCGGTTGAGCAGCCGCCGGTTCGCGCTGATCGCGCGGTCGCTGGTGGCGAGGTGCTCGCGGGTGCGGTCCTGGATCGGCCCCTGCGATTCGATCGCCCACTGGTCGTGGACGTTGATGTCCTCGCCCATGCCGGTGTACGTGCGGGTGCGCTGCTCGGCGGGGTCGAAGCCCCACTGGTTGCCGCGGTGCTTGCGCGGGTGGTAGTCGGGCAGCTCGTAGAGCGCCAGGCGCTGCGCACGCATCGTCGCCTTGTCCACCGGGGCGCCGAAGCTGGTGAAGAACGCGTACCAGTAGTTGTGGGTGTCGTCGACCGGCACGTGGAACTGCATGATCGCCATCTCCTGCGACAGCGGGATCACGAAGGCCTGCGGGAACACCAGGTTGGTGATCCGCACGTGCAGCCGGTCGGCGTCGATCTCGCGCAGCGCGGTCAGGCGCAGCCCGTGCTCGGAGGACTCGACCGAGATCCGGGGCCGGAAGGCCTCGCGCATCACGCGGGTCATCGGGATCGACGAGTCGGCGGAGGCGCTGCGGAACTGCTTGCCGTAGGCCGCGGACGGGTCCTCGTCCTCGAAGAAGCGGTGCAGGAACGAGGCGTGCGCCGGGTCGATGCCGACCTCGAGCGCCTGCAGCCAGTTGCACTCGATCCAGCCCTTGAACGCGAAGACGTGCGAGTCGGGCGCGACGAAGGGATCGAGGGCCGGGAACGGCGGCGGCTCGCCGGGGCCGAGGTAGCCCCAGATCGCGCCCGCACGCTCGACGACCGGGTAGGCGCGCTGGCGCAGCCGTGTCAGCAGCGGCGAGTCGTCGGGCTCGGCGGGCGCCTCGCGCAGCCGCCCCTCGATGTCGAACAGCCAGCCGTGGAACGGGCAGCGCAGGCCGCCGTCCTCGAGCCGCCCGTAGGCGAGGTCGGCACCGCGGTGCGGGCAGTCCCGGTCGACGAGGCCGAGCCGGCCGCGATCGTCGCGGAACAGCACCAAGTCCTGGCCGAGGACCTTCACCGGACGCAGCGGCCGCTCGCCCTCGAGTTCCTCGCGCAGCGCGACCGGCTGCCAATAGCGCCGCAGCAGCGCCCCGGCCGGCGTGCCGGGGCCGGTGCGCGTGATGCGGTCGTTCTGCTCGGCGCTGATCATCGCGGCGTCTCCTGGGGCACGTCGTGCCGCCGGGGAATTCTAGCGTGCGCGGGCTTGCGCGCCGCGCCGCACCGAGGCGATGATTCGGCGCCCCGCGGGCCGTCCCGCACTCCTCGGCCCGGACGACATGAGCAACACCCTTAGCGGACTCTTCGCGAGCGAGCCCGTCTCGCGCCACTTCGACGACGCCGCACTGCTCGCGGCAATGGCCCGCTTCGAGGCGGCGCTGGCCGCCGCGCAGGCCGACGCAGGCATCGTGCCGCGCACCGCCGCCGTGCGCATCGAGGCAGTCTGCGCGGCCCGCTTCGGGCCGGCCGCGTCGATCAGGGACGCGGCCGCCGGCGCCGACCCCTTCGCGCCGGGCGCACTGGCCGCCGCCGCCCGCCGCGCCGGCACGCTCGCGATTCCGTTCGTGCAGGCACTCACCGAGGCGGTCGGTCGCGAGGACGCCGAGGCCGCACGCTGGGTGCACTGGGGCGCGACCAGCCAGGACGTGGCCGACACGGCGCTGGCCCTCGCGGCCGCGGCGGCCGGCGCCGAGCTCCAGGCCCAGCTCGCCCGAGCCGGCGACGCGCTGGCCCGCCTGGCCGACGTGCACCGCACGACGACGATCACCGGCCGCACGCTGCTGCAGCCGGCCACGCCGGTGCCCTTCGGCTGGAAGCTCGCCTGCTGGCTGTCGCCGCTGGTGCGCTCGCGAGCCGGCCTGGCCGCCGCGCTCGAGGCCGCCCGCGTGCTGCAGTTCGGCGGCGCGAGCGGCATCCGGGCCGCGCTCGGCGGGCGTGGCGACGCGGTGGCCGAGGCACTCGCCGCGCGGCTGGGCCTCGCCGCGCCGGCGATCTCCTGGCACGGCAGCCGTGACCGCGTCGCGCGCCTGGGCGCCGAGCTCGGGCTGCTCGCCGGCGCGATGGCGCGGATCGGCCGCGACGTCTCGCTGCTGATGCAGGGCGAAGTGGCCGAGGTGTTCGAGCCCGGCGGCACCGGCCGCGGCGGCTCCTCGGCGATGCCGCACAAGCGCAACCCGGTCGCCTCGATGCTCGCCCTGCAGGCGGGGCTGCGCGCGCCCGGCCTGGTCGCGACCCTGCTCGCGCAGCTGCCCGGCGAGCACGAGCGCGGCCTCGGCACCTGGCAGGCGGACTGGTGGACGATCGGAGCGCTCTTCGAGTGCGCGGGCAGCGCGACCGCGGCCATCGGCGAGGCGCTCGAGGGGCTGCAGGTCGATGCCGACGCGATGCGCGCGAACCTCGAGCGCACCGGCGGCTTCGTCTACGCCGAGGCGGTCACCCTCGCGCTGGCCGGCACGCTCGGACGGCCCGCCGCGCAGGCGCAGATGGAGCGGCTGTGCCGCGACGCGATCGACCGCGGCGAGCCGCTGCGCGAGGCGCTCGCGCGGGCCCGTGGGGCGAGCCCGGTGCTGGCGGCCGCGCTGCCCGAAGGCATGCTCGATGCGCTCTTCGATCCGCAGGCCCAGCGCGGCGACGCCGACGCGATGATCGACGGCACGCTCGCGCAGTGGCGCGCCGGCTGAGCGGGGCGCCCGTCGCCGGCCGCGCGCCGACCCTGAGATAATCGCCGCGCCCCATTCCCGAACGACACGAGACACCATGCCCTTCGTCACCCATGCCGGCGCCCGCCTCTACTGGCGCCGCGACGGCGACCCCGCCCTGCCGCCGCTGGTGCTGGTCAATTCCCTAGGCACCGACCACTGCCTGTGGGACCCGGTGATGCCGCGCCTGGTGGACTTCTTCCATGTGATCCGCATGGACATGCGCGGCCACGGCGCCTCCGATGCCCCGGCTGCCGAGTACACCGTCGAACTGCTGGCGCGCGACGTGCTGGCGGTCGCCGACGCCGCCGGCCTGGAGACCTTCGACTGCTGCGGCATCTCGCTCGGCGGCATGATCGGCCAGTGGATCGGCCTGAACGCGGGCGAGCGGCTGCGTCGCCTCGTCCTGTGCAACACCACCGGCCGGGCCGATCCGGCGCCGCAGGTCACGCGGATCGCGACCGTGAAGGCGCAGGGCATGGCGGCGGTGATCGACACCGTGCTCGGGCGCTTCTTCACCGACCGGTTCCGAGCCCGCGGCACCGCCCACCTGCACTCGGTCGCGCAGACCGTGCTCGCGCTCGATCCGGCGGGCTACGCCGGCTGCTGCGCCGCCGTTCGCGACCATGACCTGCTCGCGCAGCTGTCCGCGATCGACGTGCCGACCACCGTCGTCGTCGGCCGCCACGACCTCTCCACGCCGCCCGCGATGGGCGAGGCGATCGCCGCCGCGATCCCCGGCGCGCGGCTCGTCGAGCTCGACTGCGCGCACATCCCTCACTCCGAAGATCCGCCCGCCTTCGTCGCGATGCTGATGACCGCGCTCGAGCCGCAGCGCGCGCAGGCCGAGCCCCTGCCCGGGGCGCACCTCGCCAGCGGCGCGCTGCCCGCGGGCGTGGCGCCGGTGACCGGGGTCGGCGCGCATGCCACGCTCGTCGAGCAGTACCAGCGCGGCATCGCGCGCCGCAAGCAGGCGCTGGGCGAGGCCTACGTGACGGCCCGCGTGGAGAAGGCCGATCCGTTCACCGCCGAGTTCCAGAACATGATCACCCGCTGGGCCTGGCAGGACGTCTGGACGCGACCAGTCTTCGACGACCGCACGCGCCGGCTGATCGTGCTGGCGATCACCTCGTCGCTCGCCCGGTGGGAGGAGTTCCGCCTGCACGCGAAGGCCGGGCTCGACCGCGAGCTGTCGCCGACCGAGCTCAAGGAGCTGCTGCAGCAGGCCGCGATCTATGCCGGGGTGCCGACCGCGGTCAGCGGATTCAAGATGGCGTCGGAGCTGCTCGCCGAGCGCGAAGCCGCCCGCAAGGCATGACGACGATCACCGGGACGACGACGGAGGCGGACATGGAGACGAGGAACGACGGCATCGAGACGGTCGACGTCGCGATCGTGGGCGGCGGCATCGGTGGCCTGGCGGCCGCGCTGTCGCTGCATGCGAAGGGCATCGGCTGCACGGTGTTCGAGGCGGTCGAGCAGGTCCGCCCGCTGGGCGTGGGCATCAACCTGCTGCCGCACTCGGTGCGCGTGCTGGCCGGGCTCGGCCTGCAGCCGCTGCTGGCGGCGACCGGCGTCGAGACCGCCGAGCTCGCCTTCCACAACAAGCACGGCCAGCTGATCTGGTCGGAGCCGCGCGGACTCGCGGGCGGCTACGCGTTCCCGCAGTTCTCGATCCATCGCGGCGAGCTGCAGATGCTGCTGTTCGAGGCGGCCCGCACGCGGCTGCCCGAAGGCGCGATCCGCACCGCGCATGCGCTCGCGGGCTTCGAGGACCGCGGCGACCACGTGCTGCTGCACTTCGTCGACCGGGCCGGCACGCCGCGCCCGCCGGTGCGCGCCCGCGCGGTCATCGGCGCCGACGGCATCCATTCGGTCGTGCGTCGCACGTTCTTTCCGGACGAAGGTCCGGCGCGCTTCTCCGGCCGGATCCTGTGGCGCGCCACGACCCGCGCGAAGCCCTTCCTCACCGGCCGCTCGATGATCCAGGCCGGGCACCAGGACCAGAAGTTCGTCTGCTATCCGATCCAGCGCGAACCGGACGCCGACGGCCTGAAGACGATCAACTGGATCGCCGAGCTGACCGTGCCCGCGGGCACGATGCCGGCCCGCGAGGACTGGAACAAGAAGGTCGACAAGTCGGTGTTCCGCGAGCCGTTCGCCGGCTGGCGCTTCGACTGGCTCGACATCGCCGCCCTCATCGACGGCGCCGAGTCGATCTACGAGTTCCCGATGGTCGACCGCGACCCGCTGCCGCGCTGGACGCACGGCCGCGTCACGCTGCTCGGCGACGCCGCGCACCCGATGTACCCGATCGGCAGCAACGGCGCCTCGCAGGGCATCCTCGACGCCGAGGCGATGGCCGAAGCGATGGCGCACGCCGGCTTCCCGGCCCGAGGCGCCGATCCCGCCGAGGCGTTCGCCCGCTACGAGGCCGCGCGCCGCGAGACGACCGGCAAGATCGTGCTGTCGAACCGGCAGAACGGGCCCGACCAGGTGATGCAGATCGCCGAGGAGCGCGCACCGCAGGGCTTCGCCCACATCCACGACGTGATCCCGCGCGAGGAGCTCGAGGCGATCTCGGCGCGCTACAAGCAGCTCGCCGGCTTCTCGCGGGAGCATGTGAACCGATGAGCGACATCCAGGCCGTCATCTGGGACTTCGGCGGCGTGATCTCGTCGAGCCCCTTCGAGGCGTTCGCGCGCTACGAGGCCGCCCGCGGCCTGCCCGCGAACTTCCTGCGCACCGTCAACGCGACCAACCCGCACGACAACGCGTGGGCGAAGCTCGAGCGCAGCGAGTTCGGGGTCGAGGCCTTCGACGAGGCCTTCGCCGTCGAGAGCCGTGCGCTCGGGCACGAGGTGCGCGGGGCCGACGTGCTGCCGCTGCTGGCCGGCGAGATCCGGCCCGAGATGGTCGAGGCGCTGCGCCGCATCGGCGCGCGCATGAAGACCGGCTGCATCACCAACAACTTCACGGCGATGGGGGCGAGCCCGATGGGCGGCCTCTACAAGGCCGAGATCATGGGCCTGTTCCATCACGTGATCGAGAGCGCCAAGGCCGGGGTGCGCAAGCCCGACCCGCGGATCTACACGATGATGACCGACGCCCTCGGCGTGGAGGCAGCGCGCTGCGTGTACCTCGACGACCTCGGCATCAACCTCAAGCCGGCACGCGAGCTCGGGATGCGCACGATCAAGGTCGGCGAGGCGGCGCCCGCGCTGGCCGAGCTCGAGCGGCACGTGGGCTTCGCGCTGGGGCCGTCGGCATGAAGGACCTGAGCCCGCGGGACGCCTACGCCTACCTGAGCGCGACCCCGGACGCCGTCTTCATCGACTGCCGCAGCGAGGCGGAGTACTTCCTGGTCGGCCATCCGGTCGTCGAGCACGAGGGCGCCGAGCCGACGCGCCCGCACCACGTCTGGTGGGCCGACGAGCTGCGGCTCGAGATGAACGAGCGCTTCGTCGAGGACGTCGCGCAGGTGGCCGGACCGAAGGATCGGCCGGTCGTGCTGATCTGCCGCTCGGGGCGACGCTCGGTCAGCGCCGCGAAGGCACTCGAGGCGGCCGGCTGGACCGAGGTCTACAACGTGCTGGAAGGCTTCGAGGGCCCGCTGGACGACCGCGACCGCCGCGGCACCCTGGGCGGGTGGCGGGTGGCCGGACTGCCCTGGGAACAGCTCTAGACGCGGCCGCTCGCGATGCGCTCGCCGCGGCTCAGTGCAGCACCAGCGGCTGCTGCATCAGTCCCTCGAAACCGCTGAGGAAGTCGTCGACCTCCTCGATCGAGGGTTCGGTCGAGATCAGCTGGGTGACGTCGAAGCGGAACTTCTCGGCCAGCACGCCGCCGAGGAAGATCTCGCGCTTGGCGGTCTTGTCCATGATCTCGTAGCCACCCCCGAAAGGCTCTCCCTCCGCGGACTTGAACTCCACGACGCAGTAGTTGGGGCTGTTGTAGATCATGTTCATCGAGCGGAACCTCGCTGGGGACGACGCAAGGTTGGACGAGCCAACGGCATGGGCGAAGCGCCCACAGACAGTCGTGCGGCACCGACCGACAGGCGTCGAAGGCAGGACACCTTCCGTCGGGTCTCCGCCACTCATCCTTTCGAGACGGCCGCCCGCAGTGCGATATCGACCACTTGGGGGTCGATCGACCCGTTTGCAAGCAGCTCGACCCGGCTGTCCGTGCGCCAGGCCGTCTCCTGCCAGTCGCTGCGACCGTCGACCCACTGCCACGCATACCACGCCCGTTCGGTCCTGAAGACCCCCTTGCCGCGCAGCAGGCCGGCGGCCTGGAGCGGACCGTCCGGGGCCACCAGCGCCTCGAGCGCGGCCTGCAGGGCCGGACGGTCGAACAGCGTGGCGGGCGGCCAGCGGCCGGCCGCGGAGCGGGCGGTGGGGGCGGTGGCGCGGCCGGACGCGGCCCCGCGGCGCGCC
>CAIUGQ010000434.1 GCA_903898725.1 uncultured Burkholderiales bacterium
ATCGCCTCGCCGTCGAGGAAGGAGTCGCTCCACAGCTTCATGTCGTGACCTCGTCCGATGGCCCCGTCTCGGGATCTGCGCGCAACCAGAAGGTGACCGGCCCGTCGTTGACCAGATGCACCTGCATGTCCGCTCCGAAGATACCGGTTTCGACCCGGTGGTGCGCGAGTTTCGCCCTCGACACGATGTCCTCGTACAGCCCGCGCGCGACCTCCGGAGGGGCCGCGGGGGTGAAGCTCGGACGCAGGCCGCTGCGGGTGTCCGCCGCCAGCGTGAACTGCGGGACGATCAGCAGGCCACCGGCCACGTCGACGAGCGAGCGGTTCATGCGGCCGCGCTCGTCGGCGAAGATCCGGTAGGCGAGCAGCCGCGCGAGGAGCGACGCGGCCTGTCGGGTCGTGTCGCCCCGCTCGGCGCAGACCAGCGCCAGCAGGCCCGGCCCGATGGCACCGACCGGCTGCGCGTCGACCTCGACATGGGCGCGTGCGACGCGCTGGATCAGCGCGATCATCGACGCACCGGCTCGGGCATCAGGCCACGGTGACGCGCGCGGCGCGCCGCTTGCCGACCTGCACGACGTAGCTGCCCGCGCCGAGCCGCAGCCCCTTGTCCGAGACCTTGTCACCGTCGATGCGCACCCCGCCCTGCTCGACGTTGCGCATCGCCTCGCTCGTCGAGCTCACCAGCCCCGCCTGCTTGAGGAGTTGCGCGATCGCGAGCGGTGCACCCGCCACCGTCACTTCGGGCAGGTCGTCGGGCAACGTCCCGCGCGCGAACCGCGCGTCGAACGCCTCGCGGGCGGCCTCGGCCGCCGCCGCGTCGTGGAACCGGGCGACCATCTCCATGGCGAGCATGACCTTCGCATCCCGGGGATTGCGACCCGACGCGCATTCGGTGCGCAGCGACGCGATCGACTCGATCGTCTTCGAGGACAGCAGCTCGAAGTAGGTCCACATCAGGTCGTCGGAGATCGACATCAGCTTGCCGAACATATCGTCGGGCGCGTCGGTGATGCCGACGTAGTTGCCCTTGGACTTCGACATCTTCTCCACGCCGTCGAGCCCCACCAGCAGCGGCATGGTCAGGATGCACTGAGGCTCCTGGCCGTACTCCTTCTGCAGCTCGCGCCCGACCAGGAGGTTGAACTTCTGATCGGTGCCGCCGAGCTCGAGATCGGACTTCAGCGCCACCGAGTCGTAGCCCTGCATCAGCGGGTACAGCAGCTCGTGGACGGAGATCGGAATCCCGCCGCGATAGCGCTTGGTGAAGTCATCGCGCTCGAGCATGCGCGCCAGCGTGTAGCGGGCGGCGAGCTGGATCATGCCGCGGGCGCCCAAGGGGTCGCTCCACTCGGAGTTGTAGCGGATCTCGGTGCGCGCCGCGTCCAGGACCAGGCTCGCCTGCTCGAAGTAGGTGCGTGCGTTCGCCTCGATCTGCTCGCGCGTGAGCGGCGGACGCGTCTGATTGCGCCCCGACGGGTCGCCGATCATCGCGGTGAAGTCCCCGATCAGGAAGATCACCGTGTGGCCCAGATCTTGCAGCTGCCGCATCTTGTTCAGCACGACCGTGTGACCGAGATGCAGATCGGGTGCAGTCGGGTCCAGCCCGAGCTTGATGCGCAGCGGCGCACCGGTCGATTCGGAGCGGACGAGCTTGCGCAGGAAGTCCTGCTCGACCAGCAATTCGTCGCAACCGCGTTTCGCGACCGCTAGTGCCCGACGGGCGGATTCCGGGACCGGCGGCTCGGCATGTTCAGGCGTGACGGACGAAGCGCTCATCGGCGATACTGGAGGCTTATGACAGGCTTTGGGTTCGGAATCGGGTTTCGGCTACAATCGCGCGCTCGTGCCGCGAGGCCGCTCGTCGCTCATCGTCGGTCGGTGCTCGAGGCGGCCATGGCCGCCGGACTGCCCGTCCGCGGGGCCACGGATCATAGCCCAGCGGGCCACGTGCCCCAACCCGACATTACCCGGACCCGAGACAGCTTGTTCACGATGCGGCTTCCCCAGGTCAAGACCCTCGCGATCGCCATCGGTGCGATCACGTCGTTCGCGGCGGTCACGGCCTTCGGCGTCGCGCCGCTCGCCACGTCTGCGCTCCCTCCGTCCGAAACGATGATCGAATCCATCGCGCTCGCCCCCGAGCTGATGGAGTCCGAAACCGGCTTCGTGCAGCAGGAGAAGATCCGTCGCGGCGAGACGCTCGGCTCGCTGCTCGCGCGCGTGGGTGCCGACGATCCGGCATTCGCCGCATTCGTTCGCCGCGATCCGGTGGCCCGCCGACTGCTCGAGCTGCGTCCTGGCCGAACGGTGTCGGCGGTGGTCGGCGAGGACCGCAGCGTCGAACGCCTCAGCTACCGTCTGGCAAGCGACGACCGTGACGGCCTCGGCCGCCGGCTCGTCATCGTCCGCGAGGGCACCGGCTTCGGTGCCTTCGAGGAAGCGGTGCCGATCGAGCGCTCGGTCGAGACGCGCAGCGCCGAAGTGCGCCGCTCGCTCGTCGAGGCACTGGACGTCGCCGACATCCCGGACAACGTGGTCACGATGATGGCCGACGTGTTCGGCACCGACGTCGACCTGCAGAAGGACGTGCGGCGCGGCGACAGGCTGCGGGTCGTGTACGAGACCATCCGCGAGGCCGGCAGCCTCGAGCCGCCGATGGTCGGCAAGATCCTCGCGGTCCAGTTCCGCGGCGGCCAGCGCAAGCTCGAGGCGGTCTGGTTCGACCGTCCCGAAGGCGGTGGCGGCTACTACACCTTCGACGGTCGCAACCTGTCGCGGCCCTTCCTCGCGTCGCCGCTCGAGTTCACCCGCGTGAGTTCCGGCTTCACCGAGAACCGGCTGCATCCGGTGCTGCGCGATTGGCGCGCACACAAGGGTGTCGACATGCCGGCGCCGATCGGCACCAACGTCCGGGCCGTCGCCAACGGCACCATCGATTTTGTCGGACAGCAGCGCGGATACGGCAACGTGGTGGTCGTCAAGCACGATGGCCGGCACATGACGCTCTACGCGCACCTGCACCAGTTCGCCGACGGCCTGCAGCCCGGTGGCTCGGTCCGTCAGGGCGAGGTCATCGGCTCGGTCGGCCAGACCGGATGGGCCACGGGCCCGCATCTTCATTTCGAGTTCCACATCGACGGCCAGCATGTCGACCCCATGGCGGTGGTCGCACAGGAGCCGGTCCGCGCCCTCCAGGGCGAGGATCGGTTGCGCTTCGGCGCACTCGCCGGCCAGTACCGCGCGCGCTTCGGGCTGCTCGACACCCAGATGGCCGCGCGCTTCGAATAGAAGGCCCCACCCGATGTACATCGGGTTGATGTCCGGTACCAGCGTCGATGCGGTCGACGGCGTGCTCGCCGCATTCGACGGCAACGCCCCGGACGCCCAGCTGCGCTCCGTCGCCTTCGCGACCCGGCCGATGCCCGCGTCGCTGAGGGCGGAACTCCTCGCGCTTCAGCAGCCCGGTACCGATGAACTCGCACGGGCCGCGCTCGCCACGGTGGCACTGACCGACCTCTACGCCGAGGTTGCGTCCGAACTGCTCGAGTGGGCCGGTGGAGGCACCGTGGCCGCGATCGGCGCGCACGGCCAGACGATCCGGCACCGACCCGAGCTCGGCTATACGCTGCAGCTCATCGACGGCGCGCGGCTCGCGGAGCGGACCGGCTGCGTGACGGTCGTGGACATGCGCTCGGCCGACGTCGCCGCAGGCGGCCAGGGCGCGCCGCTCGTGCCGGCCTTCCATGCGCTGGCCTTCGCTTCACCGTCGCGTCGTCGTGCGATCGTCAACATCGGCGGCATCGCCAATGTGAGCCTGCTGCCGCCAGGCGGCGGAACCGTCACCGGCTTCGACACCGGCCCCGGCAATCTGCTGATGGACGCATGGTGCGAGCGGCACCGCGGGGCCCCCTTCGATCGCGATGGCGCCTGGGCCGCGACCGGTCGGGTCGATCCCGTGTTGCTCGCACGGCTGATGGACGAGCCCTATTTCGGGCTGCCCGCGCCGAAGAGCACCGGGCGGGACCTGTTCACGCCGGCCTGGCTCGATGCGCGCTTGGCATCGATGGGGACTGCGACACCGGCCCCGAACGACGTCCAGGCCACGCTCGCAGAACTCACTGCCGCGACGATCGCGCAGGCCTGCCTCGCGTTCGAAGCCCGTGAAGCGCGGATCTGCGGTGGCGGTGCCTACAACGGCTATCTGATGTCGCGGCTGGCGGCACGACTTGCGCCCGCCGAGGTGACCTCGACCGCCGCACTCGGCGTCGATCCTGCGGCTGTCGAAGCGCTGGCGTTCGCCTGGCTGGCGAGAGAGCGGCTGGCCGGCCGGCCGGGCAATCTGCCTGCGGTCACCGGCGCCCGGGCACCGCGGGTGCTCGGGGCAATCTACGCGCCCCATCCCGGACGCTGAAGCCAGAGGCTGGCCCGGGCGGTGTCGGGGCGGCCGAGCACCCCGCCAACCGCACACGTCGCCGATGGGCGACGACGTGTGTCCTGCGTCGAATCAGACCGAGAACGAGGACCCGCAGCCGCAGGTCGTGGTCGCGTTCGGATTCTTGATCACGAACTGCGCACCCTCGAGTCCGTCCTTGTAGTCGATCTCGGCGCCGACCAGGTACTGGTAGCTCATGGCGTCGATCAGCAGCGACACGCCATTCTTCTCCATGACGGTGTCGTCCTCGTTCGTCTCTTCATCGAACGTGAATCCGTACTGGAAGCCCGAACAGCCGCCGCCCTGCACGAAGACGCGGAGCTTGAGTTCGGAGTTGCCCTCTTCGTCGATCAGCTGGCGCACCTTGTCGGCGGCGCTGTCGGTGAAGACGAGGGGTGCGGGCATTTCGGTGACGGCGTTCAGAGTTGATCTCCAGACTCGGGAATTGTATCG
>CAIUGQ010000435.1 GCA_903898725.1 uncultured Burkholderiales bacterium
CAGCCGCACAACCTCGCGCCGATCCGCCTGCTGGCGGCCTGCTGGCCGGAGGTGCCGCAGATCGCCTGCTTCGACACCGCCTTTCACCGCTCGCAACCGCCCGAGGCCGAGCTGTTCGCGCTGCCGCTCGAGTATCGCGACGCGGGCGTGCGGCGCTACGGCTTCCACGGCCTGTCCTACGAGTCGATCGCGGCCCGGCTGCCGGAGGTGGCGCCGGCGGCGGCGGCCGGCCGCACGATCGTCGCGCACCTGGGGGCCGGCGTCTCGATGTGCGCGCTGCTGGGCGGCCGCAGCGTGGCGACCACGATGGGCTTCACGGCGCTCGACGGCTGCATCATGGGCACGCGCTGCGGAACGATCGACCCCGGGGTCGTGCTGTGGCTCGCGCGGGAGCGCGGGCTGTCGATCGACGACATCGAGCGGCTGCTCTACCGCGAGTCCGGACTGCTCGGGCTCTCCGGGCTGTCGGCCGACATGCGGGTGCTGCTCGCGAGCGACGCGCCCGCGGCCCGTCTCGCGATCGACTGCTTCACCTACCGGATCGCACGCGAGGCCGGGTCGCTGGCCTCGGCGCTCGGCGGGCTCGACGCGCTGGTGTTCACCGCGGGCATCGGCGAGCACAGCGCGCCGATCCGGGAGGCGATCTGCGCGCGCCTCGCCTGGCTCGGGATCGAGCTCGACCCGACGGCGAACGCCGCCGGCGGGCCGTGCATCACCGTCCCCAGCAGTCGCGTGAGCGCCTGGCGGATCCCGACCGACGAAGAGCGGCGGATCGCCGAGGGATGCGTCAGCACGCTCAGCGCGGCACCGCCTCCAGGGCGCGATAGACCTCGGTAGCCACCCTGGACAGCCGCTCGCGCGGCAGTTCGCCGGTCAGCACGTAGCCCAGGCCGCGATCGATCCAGTAGAACGACTGCACCGCGCCGGCCTGCTCGAAGCGGAACGCGGTGGTGGTGGGCTCGCCCTCGCCGCGCGAGGCATACAGCGTGATCCGCACACCCTGGGCATCCTGGTACATGAACTGCGCGCTCGGCCCGCGCTCGCCCGGCAGCAGGCGGCCGCCGACGAGCTCGAAGCCCTCGGCGCTCAGGTCGGGCGCGGCGAGCTGCGTCCCGAGCCGCTTCGACAGCCAGGCCACGAGATGGCCGCGTTCGTCCCCCGAGACCTCGACCGGATGCCGGACTTCCGGGACGTAGACCCGGTGGGCGACCGCGGCCGCGCGCACGAATCCCGGCGGCACCGACGGGTCGACGGCCGTCGTGAGGGCCGGAGCGGGGGGCGGCGCGCCGGTGCCGCCGGTGGCGACGCCGGCGGTCTGCCGCGCGTCCACCGGGATGCCCGTGCCGCCGGTGGCGGTGCCCGCCATCTGGTCCGGTGCGACCGGCGCACCGGTGCCACCCGTGGCGGTGCCCGCCGTGCGGATCGACTCGGCCGGGGCGCTGCCGCGACCGGCCTGGAAACCGAGCGTCGCCGCGCCGGCGATCGCGACGGCGGCGGCGGCGGCGATGCGCCACGTCGTCTTCGCGGCGGACGG
>CAIUGQ010000436.1 GCA_903898725.1 uncultured Burkholderiales bacterium
CACCGCCTGCGCCAGCCCCGAGGCCTCGACCTCGGCCACCAGCGCCTCGCTCTCGGCAACGTCGACCCCCAGCGGCTTCTCGCAGAAGATGGCCTTGCCTGCGGCCACGGCACGGCGCACCAGCGCCGCATGCGCCAGCGGCGGCACGGCGACGTAGACCACGTCGACGTCGAGCCGCTCGATCGCATCGTCCGCGCTCGCGGCCATCGGCAGGCCGGGGAAGTCCGCCGCCGCCGCCGACCGCACCGCCGGCGACTGGTCCCAGGCCGACACCACCTGCAGGCCCGCGCTCGCCGAGGCCTGCTCCAGCATCCGTCGCCCGACGACGCCGAGCCCGATCACCGCCATCCCGAACCGCTTCATCGTGTCCCGCACCCTCCGATCGCGTCGCGGGGTTATACCGCAATTCGCCGGCCACGCCCGCGCGAGGCGATGCGGATCGACCGTTCGTCGCCCGATGCCGTCCGAGACACGGTCGACACACTCCCGCCTCGCGCGCAGCCCCTAAAACGCTTCCATGTCCACGATCCCCCGCCTCGACGCGCTCGCGGCCCGCCGATCGGGGGGGGTGCTGGCCGCCGCCTCCGTGGTGGTGGCGCTGCTCGCGTGGGGGGCGGGGCTCGCGCTGGCCTCGCTGTGGCGCCCGGTCGGCCTGTGGCCGCTCGGCGCGTTCATGCTCGGCTGGCTCGCGTACGCGCCCGCGATCGCGGGCGCGGGCGTCGACGGCAGCCGCCGCAGCGCGGGACGCGCGGACCGGCGCAGCGAGACCCGCCTGAGGATGCTGTGCGCACTCGCGGCGATGGTCGCCGTCGGGCTGGTCGCCTGGCTGCGGTCGACGCCCTGGCAGGCGGGATGGGCGGTCGCAGCCGGCGTGCTGCTGCCGTGGATCGGAGCGGAAGTGTTCGCCCGACTCGCCGCCGCGGTGCCGCCGCGCGGCGTCGGCAGCGTCGAGCTGCGCCTGCTCGGCGCCGCGATCGTCTGCGCGCCGCTCGGTGCGGTGCTGCGCAGCATCCAGCCGCCGGGCAGCCGCGGCGGATGGATCTCTCCCGACGTCGTCGACCTGCTGTTCGGCGACATCCTCGCCGCCACGATCTTCGCGCCGCTGGCGGCCGCGCTCGCCGCCCCGCTCGCGGCACGCATCCAGGACGCCCGCCGGCTCCGCCAGCTCGACGCGGCCGGCATGCGCGCGACGGAGCGGCCGTCCGGACTGCCCGCCCCGTCGCGGCCGGCGCTCGCGCTGTCCGTCGGTGCGATCGTCGCCTGCGTAGGCGGCTCGATCATGCTGCATGCGACGGGCCACGACGACCTCGCCCGGGTCGTCGCGGTGGTCCACCTGCTGCTCGGGCTGCTGGTCGCCCGCTCGATCCCGGGTGCGCCCGGTGCACTGCTGCTCGCGGCCAACGCGTTCGCGATGGCCGCCTCGTACACCTCGGCCTTCGCGCCGGCGAGCGTCGACGACGTGGCGCGCGCCCGCGAGATCGCCGCGCTGCTGCTGCTCGGCGGGATCTTCGCGCTGCAGTCGATCTTGCATTCGGTCAGCGCCGACAGCCGCGAGGCCGCGCGCGCCCTGATCCGGCAGGCGATGCGAAGCGACCTCTCGGGCCTGCCCAACCAGCGCGCGCTCGCGCGGATCGTCGGCGCGCTGCTGTCGCGCCCGCGCCGCCAGCGCTTCTGGCTGGTCGGCGTCGTGCTGCCCGACATCGCCCGCTGGAGCGACCTGACCGACAGTGCCGCCGCGGCGGAGCTCGAACGTTCGGTGGCGGGCCGGCTGCGCGCGACCTTCGAGCCGCTCGGCGCCCGCGTGGCCCATCCGTCGTCGGGCCGCTTCGTGCTCACGATCGGCGATCGGGTCGACGGACTGGGCATCCGGCAGCGGCTTCGCGCAACGCTCGGCGGCCAGCGCTTCGAGACCAGCGAGCAGTCGATCCAGCTCCGGTATCACGCCGGCATGGTCGAGGTACCCGCCACGGCCGAGGTCGGCGCGGATGCCGTGCTGACGGCGCTGTCGATGTCGCTGCAGCGCGCGGCGAACGATCCGGCCGGCATCCACCGCGCGACCGTGTCGGCGGCGCTGATCGACGACTACCGCACCGAGCTGCGCACCATCGAGGCGGTCAGCCGCGCGCTCAACGAAGGGCGCATCAAGCTCTATGCCGAGCGCATCGAGCCGAGCAACCCGCACGCGGGCGACATGCTGCACTTCGAGGTGCTGGTGCGCATCGAGGGCGACGACGGACGCGTGCTGCAGCCCAAGCAGTTCCTGCCGGCGATCTGGCACGCCGGGCTGCACAGCAAGCTCGATCGGCTGGTCTTCGTGCGAACCGTCGCCTACCTCGCCGCCCACCCCAGGCTGCACGACGCCGTGCACCTGTGCTCGATCAACGTCTGCGGCCCGACCCTGTGCGATCCGGAGTTCCCCGACTACGTCAAGCGCTGCCTGGCGGCCCACGCGGTCGATCCGCGGCGCCTGATGATCGAGATCACCGAGTCCAGCGCGATCGCCGACCTCGAGCTCGCCCGCGCGCACGTCGCGCGGCTCTCGGAGATGGGCCTGGCGATCGCCCTGGACGACTTCGGCACGGGCCTCGCGACCTTCGACTACCTCAAGCGACTGCGCGCCGACGTGCTCAAGATCGACGGATCGTTCATCCGCCAGGTCGTCGACGATCCGCTCGACCGCGAAATCGTCGCGACGATCGTGCGCATCGCGCGGGCCACCGGCGCACGCACCGTCGCCGAGTGGATCGAGACGCCCGAACAGAAGGGCCTCGCCCGCGAGCTCGGCGTCGACTACCTGCAGGGCCGGCTGATCGCCTCGCCCGTGCCGATCGAGACGCTCGAGATCCCCGAGGCGCGCAAGCCGCAGATGTTCCTCGGCGAGGAGGTCGCGACCACGGTGGCCACGCCCGACGTCAAGTACGACCACGGCCGCTGGGAAGACCGCCGGGGCCTCGGCCGGTCGCGCGGCCCCGATCGCCGCACGGCCTCGTCGGCAGACGGCGGGCCCGAGGCCCGGACGCCGGCGACGTCCCGCTGAGGCACGGTCCGGCGGGGCGGGTGGCCGTCCGAGCGCGGCGGCCGGCGGGCCGCCGTACCGGCGAGCGGGCCGTCAGCGCATGAAGCGCTTGACGTAGTCGCCGCCGAGGCCGACCGCCTCGAAGTGCGCGCGGTACTTGTCGATCCGCGTGAACACGTCGTCGTAGCCGGTGGAGACGCCCTGCGGGTCGACGTACATCAGCGCGCCGTGCACCGTGAACATCGTGATCATGTCGGTGCAGTCGTCGGGCACCACCAGCGTGTGCGTCTCGCCGGGCGGCTCGAACACGTAGCTGCCCTCCTCGGCGACCCAGTCGTGCTCGAGGTAGAGCCACTTGCCGCGGATCACGTAGGCATGGACCTGGCCCGAGTGGCGGTGGCGCTGCAGCAGGCCGGAACGCTGGACCTTGAGCAGGTGGACGTAGAAGCCGCCGGTCACGTTCAGGTGCAGCGGGCGCGACCAGATGCCGGGGGCGACCGGCGCCCACAGGCGTTCGTCGTCGGTCAGGACGTCGTGCACGACCATGTCGGGCGCCATGCCCCACGGCTGCGGCTTCTGGAACGGGATGCGGTCGGTCTCGACGACCTTGGGATCGAGCGGCTTGTTCACGGTGTCTCCGATGCGAGGCGTGTCGATGCGTGCCGCGAGCGTACCCGATGCCTCCGCATCGAGGTAGCGGCGAACCGGA
>CAIUGQ010000437.1 GCA_903898725.1 uncultured Burkholderiales bacterium
CCACGGAGTCGACATGATCAAGCGAATCGAATGGCGTACCGCCTTCTGGGCCCGTCGGGGCCGTGCCACCGCGCTGAGCGCACCGGGTCCGGTGCTGTCGCGCGAGCGGATCCGCGAGCTCGACCAGCCCACCTGGCTGCGCCGCAACCTCTGCATCGCCGAACTCGCCGAGCCGCGCCGCGGCCATTGAGCCCTGAGGGCGACACCGGCCCTGCATTGACGGGCCCGGTGCCTCCCGACCAGAATCCGCCGCACCGTTCCGCGCGTCGGATGTCATGCCCCTGTCCCAGTCCGAGGCGCCACCGCCCGCCCCGCCCGCCGCGCGCCCGCGCGTGCTGATCGTCGGCACCGCCGACACCAAGTCCGACGAGCTGCTGTACCTGGCCGGGCGCGTCGCGCTCGCCGGTGGCATCGCCCGCACCTTGGATGTCGGTGTGCTCGGCACTGCGCCCTTCGCACCGGACATCCCGAACCACGAGGTCGCCGCGGCCGCGGACACCACCCTCGCGGCGCTCGCGGCCCTCGGTGACGAGAACGCGGCGATGGCGGCGATGGCGGCCGGCGCGGCCGCGATCGTCCGCCGCGAGCATGCGGCCGGCCGGCTGGACGGCGTGCTCGCGCTCGGCGGCACGATGGGCACCGACCTGTCGCTCGAGGTCTGCGCGGCACTCCCGCTCGGCGTGCCCAAGGTGGTCGTCTCGACGGTGTCGTTCTCGCACCTGCTGCCGCCCGAACGCATCGCGCCCGACCTGACGATGATCGGCTGGCCGGGCGGGCTCTACGGGCTGAACGCGCTGTGCCGCGCGACGCTGAGCCAGGCGGCGGGCGCGGTGGTCGGCGCCTGCCTCGCGGTCGAGCCGCCGTCGGGTCGACGGCCGCTGGTGGCGATCAGCTCGCTCGGCAAGTCCTGCCTGTCGTACATGACCGTGCTCAAGCCCGCGCTCGAGGCGCGCGGCTACGAGGTGGCGGTGTTCCACTGCACCGGCATGGGCGGGCGCTCGATGGAGGCGCTGGCCGCGGACGGCCGTCTGGCGGCCGTGCTCGACCTGTGCCTGCAGGAGCTCGGCAACGCGCTCGCGGGCTCGGTGGTGACCGCCGGCGACGACCGCCTGACCGCGGCCGGCCGGGCCGGCGTGCCGCAGATCGTCGCGCCGGGCGCGACCGACATGATCGACCTGCCGTCCTGGAAGCCGCTGCCCGCCGCATATGCCGAGCGGGCCTACCACGCCCACAACCGGCTGATCGGCTCGGTCGGGGCCAGCGCCGAGGAACGCCGGCGCGTCGCGCGCGAGATCGGCACCCGGCTCGCCGCGGCCACCGGGCCGACGGCCTTCGTGCTGCCGCTGCGCGGCATCCAGCAGTGGGACCGCCCGGGCGAGCCGATGCACGACCCGGCGGGGCTGGCGGCCTTCGTCGAGGCGGCGCGCGACGCGGTGCACGCCCCCGTCGAGCACATCGAGCTCGATGCGCACATCAATGACCCGGCGTTCTGCGATGCGGTGCTCGCGGTGTTCGACCGGTGGGTGGCCGCCGGGCGCGTCGCGCCGGGTCGACGCGAGGACTGAGCGCTCCGGCGCAGGCCTCTCCTCACGGCCCGCCTAAGCCGCCTACGCCGCCTGAGCCGCCCGCGCCCGCGCGAACCCCGCCTCCAGCGCCCCGACGATGCGCATCGCATCCGCCTCGTCGATGATCAGCGGCGGCGACAGGATCGCCACGTTGCCCGAGGTGCGGATCAGCGCGCCGGCCTCGTAGGTGCCGTCGAGCAGCCGCGTCATGAACGCGGCATCGACCGGGGCCTTCGTGTCGCGGTCGGCGACGCATTCCATCGCGAGCATCAGGCCGGTGCCGCGCACCTCGCCGATGCTCGGGCACGCGGTGGCGAGCGACTCGAGCCCCGCCTTGAGCACCGCGCCGACACGCGCCGCGCGCGGCGCGAGATCGAGCCGGCGCGTCTCGGACAGCGCGGCGAGCGCCGCCGCGCATCCCACCGGGTGGCCCGAGTAGGTGTAGCCCGAGTAGATGCCGCCGGTCGCGTCGGCCTGCATGAACGCCTGTTCGACACGCTCGCCGATGCCCACCGCGCCGAACGGGAAGTAGGCCGAGGTGATCGCCTTGGCGAAGCACATCAGGTCGGGCTGCACGCCCATCAGCCGCGAGCCGAACCACTCGCCGGTGCGACCGAACCCGGTGATCACCTCGTCGGCGATGGTCAGGATGCCGTGGCGGCGGCACAGCGCCACGACGTCGCGCAGGAAGCCCTCGGGCGGCACGAACACGCCGCCGGCACCGAGCACCGGCTCGAAGATGAAGGCCGCGATCGTGTCGGCGCCCTGGAAGCGGATCTCCTCGTCGAGCAGGTTCAGGCAGAGCCGGGCCAGGCGCTGGGGATCGGATTCGCCGAACGGATTGCGGTAGGTCCAGGGGAACGGCACGTGGAAGCAGCCCGGCAGCAGCGGCTCGTAGGGCCTGCGGAACCGGTCGTTGCCATTGACCGAGGCCGCGCCGAAATGGGTGCCGTGGTAGCCCTTGCGGAACGCGAGGAACTTGGTGCGGTCCTTCTGGCCGACGACCTTCCAGTACTGGCGCGCCAGCCTGAGCGACACCTCCACCGAGTCGGAGCCGCCGGCGGTGAACGCGAAGCGGCGCATGCCCTCGGGCTCGAGCCAGTGCGTCAGCGTCTCGGACAGCTCGATCAGCGGCGCGTTGGTCGTGCCCCGGAACGCGGACGCGTACGGCAGGGTCTGGAGCTGATCGGCGATGGCGCGCTTGACCGGCTCCGACGAGTAGCCGAGGTTCACGTTCCACAGGCCGCCGACCGCGTCGATCGTGCGGTGGCCACGGTGGTCCTCGACATGCACGCCCTCGCCCCGCGCGATGATGCGCGGCGGCGACTGCTCCATCTCGCGCGGATGCGCCATCGGATGCCAGACATGGCGCGCGTTGTGCGCGTCGAGGAAGTCGCTGTCGCTCATCGTGCGGGTCCCTGCAGGCCCGGCACCTCGAGCCCGAGGCGGCGCGCGGCCTCCTCGAAGGCGAGCTGCGGGCGGTTGACGTCGAGGTGGATCGCCTGCAGCCCGCAGGCCAGGCCGCCGGCGACGTTGCGCGGCTGGTCGTCGATGAACACCACGTCGGCGGGTGCGGCATCGAGCGCGACGCAGGCCATCCGGTAGGCGCGCGGATCGGGCTTGAGGATCCGCGTCCAGGTGCCGTCGACGATGGTGTCGAAGGCATCGAGCACGCGCAGGCGGCGGGCCAGCGCCTCGCCGTAGAACAGCACGAGCTCGTTGGTCAGCAGGCCGACGCGCCGGCCGGCGGCGCGTGCCGCGTCGATCAGCGCACGCGCCTCGGGTCGCACGCAGCCGTCGGGGTCGTGCTCGCGGGCCGCGCGGATCATCGACACGACGTCGAGCGGGCGGCCGACGCGCTCGCCGAGCTCGGCGGCGCGGCGGTGCCAGTAGTCGCGCTCGGAGAGCTCGCCGGCCAGCATCGCCCGCCACAGCGGGTCGTCGCCGCGCTCGAGCGGACCGGTCCAGCCGAGGCTGCCGGCGGGCAGCGCGAACGCGCGTTCGATCGCGCCGAGATCCTCGAACAGGCTCAGGCCGACGACCGAGCCGAAATCGAGCAGCAGGTGGGGGACGGGCATCGGGGCGACCGGGTGCGGGGCGCGCACGCGGGCGCGGCCGAGGGCGCCGCGCACGGGCGGCGCGCGGGCTGCCGAATCATATCGGCCGCATCGGGGGGATGCACGCGGCCGAGCCGCATCAGGGGATGCAGGCGGCTGGGCCGTGTCGGGGGGCGCGCACGCGGCTCAGCCGCATCGGGGGGCACGCACGCGGCCGAGCCGCGTGCGGCCCTCACTTCAGCGCGCGCTCGACCCACCAGTTCGGCTGCGCCGCGTCGAACGCGCCGGTCGCCGCGAGCCGGTTCGCGAGCTCGAGCGAGGCCATCCCCGCGGCCGACTCGACCAGCCATGCCCGCTCGCCCAGCCGGCGCGTCGGACGGGCATCGTGGGCGGCGAGCAGCGCCCGGGCCGTCGGCTCGTCGAGCGTCGCGCGCGTCAGCACCACCACCCCGCCGGGCAGCGCCCGCATGCGCCCGCCTTCGTCCCGGAACACCGGCGACTGCAGGCTCGGCGAGACGTCCTTGAGTGCGCCGGCGGCAGGCCGCAGCGCGATCGACTTGCCGTTGAGCACGCCCGAGAAGTCGGCCTGCAACCCGGACTCGATCACCAGCGTGCGGCGCGAGGCACCGTCGTGCCAGGCATGCGAGGGGGCGGCCCGCTTGGCGTGCAGCGCGATCTTGCCCGTGCCGTCCTTGTCGGAGGCCGAGGCGTCGACGGTCTGCGCCATCGCGCCCGGGGCCAGCGCGGCCCAGGCGAGCGCCGCGACGAGCGCACCGGCGAACGGGATCGGGCGCCGGCCGGCGCGATCGGCAGCCGCTCCGGCAGCGGCTGCGGTGGCCATGGCTCTAGCGCCCATAGATCTTGATGCTCCAGCTGTTGAAGGTCCCCACGTCCGACGGCGCGAGGTCGGTCACATCCAGACGCCAGGCACCGTTGGCGATCTCGTCGAGATGCCGCAGCGAACCGAACACATGGCCCGTGGCATAGGTGCCGCAGGTCGACCCGCCGCCGCAGGCGCGACGGTCGGCGAGCTGGCTGGTCGTGCCGCCGGGGCTGATCAGACGCACCTGCAGGTCGCCCGCGTACGCATGGTCCGAGGTCAGCGTGACTTCGACGAACTCGACCTGGGTCACGGTGCAGCCGGTGACTGCCAGGGTGCTGCCCACCGTCGTCCCGGTACCGAGCGCGCTCGCATCCTGCAGCGCCTGGTTGACGGTGAGGCTCGCGGTGCAGCTACGCAGCGTGCTGCTGCCGCCGACCGACACCCAGGTCGACGCGACCCGGACCGCCTCCTTCGCGTCGGCCACGCCGAAGCCGTACTTGTGGCTGAACGCCCGGGCCTGCGCGTCGGCGCGCCGCGAGGCGAGCGCGCTCGCCTCCCAGCTCGGATCGCCCACGCTGGTGCGTCGGGCCGTGCTCGCGAGGATCAGCCGCACGTCGCGCCAGGTCAGGTTCGGGTTCGCGGCGAGCATCAGCGCCGCCACGCCCGAGACCATCGGGGCGGAGGCGGAGGTACCGCTGAAGTCGGTGCGCGTGCTGCCCAGCAGCGAGGTGGTGACCACGTTCGGGGCCCCGTTGCCCGAGGACGGCGCACACACCGAGAGGTTCGCGCCCGGCTCCGAGTAGCTCGCGACGGTGCCGGCATGGTCGACCGCGCAGACGGCGATCACGCCGAGCGTGTTGACGAAGCCGTCGTAGTTCGAGTTGTCGACCTGGCAGACGTTGAGCGAGCGGCGGAAGCAGGCGCCGTTGCCGGCGGAGAACACGTACACCGAGCCCTTGCCGGCGCGGCCGTTCGCCAGACCGCTGCTCAGCGCATTGAGGAACAGCGTGTCGGCGGCGTGCAGCGCGCCGTCGTCGGGCGAACCCCAGCTGTTGTGGTACACGCCGGTCGCCGCGGCATCGCGGTTGAGCGCATTGGCGATGTCGACTTCCGTGCCGCTGGCGAGCGCGTCGTAGGCGACCAGCGACGCGCGCGGCGCGACGCCGGATACGCCCAGCGCGTTGCCGTCGCGCGCCGCCGCCAGGCCGGCGACCGCCGTGCCGTGGCCCTCGATCGGACCGGAGGCATCGCTCGCGGTGGAGCACGGCAGCGGCCAGACGCTGGCGTAGTTGGTGGGTCGGTAGCTGAAGCTCGCGCCCTCGACCAGGTTCGGCCGCAGGTCGGGGTGGGTGACCTCGACCGCATCGTCGATGACCGCGATCCGGGCGCCCGCACCGCGGGTGACGGCCCAGGCATCGGTCACGCGCAGGTCCTCGCCCGCGACGCCGCCGCTCTGCCCGGTGTTCGTCAGGTGCCACTGCTGCGCGATCAGCGGATCGACGCCGGTCAGCACAGCGGGGGCGGTGATCGAGTACTGGACGCAGCCGGGCCCGACGGAGACCTTGCCGTCGACCGGCGCGGGCGCGGGACTCGGGGCGGGTGCCGGACCGGGCGCCGGGGACGGCGATGGGGCGGGCGCCGGCGCGGGACCGGGAGCGGGCGAGGAACCGCCGCCGCCGCCGCATCCGGCCAGCCCGGCCAGCGCCGCAGCCAGGACGATCGCGGGGGCCAGGCCGGAGAAAGAGGTCGAACGACGGGACGTGGCGCGCATGGACGGAGTCTGAAGGAAGGGCCGGCGCCCGGTTCGGCGGACAGCCTGCGCCGTCCACGACGTGAGTATCGGCCCGACCGGCAACCTTGCCGCCGATCCGACGACAGACGGACGGGGCGGAAGGCGCACCGGCTCACCCGCTCGCGTGTGCCCTGGCCGGGGCGGAAACGGAACGGGCCGGCCCGGCGCGGCCTGCCGGTGTCCATGGGAGAATCCGGGTCTTCCCGCGCGTCCGCCCAGGTCCCGAATGATCCGCTCGCCCGACACGTTCCGCCCGGCCCTCGACCTCGGGCTGCACGACGACGCCATTGTCCATCTGTTCGCGCGCGACGCGCTCGTGCAGCCGCTCGACGAGCCGCGTCCGATGCGCTGGCGCACGCTGCGGATGTTCGGCTTCGAGGCCGCCCGCGTGCAGCCGATCGGGCGTCACGAAGGCGTCGACCACCTGGCGGTCGCCCTGCCCGACGACCATCCGGCCGACCGGATGCCCGACGGCTGGCGTGCGGCCGGCCTGCGCAACTGGTTCGGCATGCTCGACGACGCGACGCTCGCGATCGCGATGCGCGGCGTCCAGATGCTCGAATGGGACCGCACCCACCGCTTCTGCGGCGCCTGCGGCACCCCGACCGAACAGGCCGCGGGCGAGCGGGCCAAGCGCTGCCCGTCCTGTGGCCTCACCGTCTACCCCCGCATCTCGCCGGCGATGATGGTGCTGGTCACCCGCGGCGACGAGCTGCTGCTCGGGCGCGGCGTGAACTTCCCGCCCGGACGCTACAGCGCGCTGGCCGGCTTCCTCGAGGCGGGCGAGACGATCGAGGAGTGCGTGGCCCGCGAGGTGATGGAGGAGACCAACGTCGAGGTGCGCGACCTGCGCTACTTCGGCAGCCAGAGCTGGCCGTTCCCGAACTCGCTGATGATCGCGTTCACCGCCGAGTACGCCGGCGGCGAGCTGCGCCACGACCCCGCCGAACTGGCCGACGCCCAGTGGTTCGCGCTCGACGCGCTGCCGCAGATGCCGCCACGCCTGAGCATCGCGCGCGCGCTGATCGACTCGACCATCGCGCGCATGCGGGGCGACGCGCCGCGCTGATCCGGCGACACACCGCGCTGCACCGGCTCGGAGGCGCCTAGGCCGGCCGCCTCCGCGGCTGCGGCCGCCGCGCTCAATCCGCCAGGCAGGTCTCCGCGCGCCAGCCGTAGAGCCATTCGAGCGCGTCGTAGAAGCGCTCGGGCGGCCGATCCCGCCACAGCTCGTTGCGCACCAGGCGCTCGACGCCGCGTGCGTGATAGAGCCGCCCCATCTCGCGCGCCGACAGCACCACCCGCGCGGTCCGCGCGATGCGCGAGCGTTCGTAGCGCGCGAACGCTACCTCGAGATCGTCGCCGTGCGCACGCACCGCCTCGCCGAGCGTCACCGCGTCCTCGAGCGCCATGCACGCGCCCTGCGCGATGTATTGCAGCATCGGGTGCGCGGCGTCGCCCAGCAGCGTCGCGCGGCCGTAGGTCCAGCGGCCGATCGGCTCGCGGTCGGCGGTCGCCCAGCGCTTCCAGGACTTCGGCAGGTCGATGAGCTGGCGCGGCTGCGGCAGGATGCCGTCGAAGTACGAGCGGACCTCCTCGGGATGGCCCTCGCGCACGCCCCATTCCTCGCGCTCGCGGCTGTGGAAGGTGACCACCACGTTGTACTGCTCGCCGCCACGCAGCGGATAGTGGACCAGGTGGCAGTCGGGTCCGGACCAGACGACCGGCGCGTTCCAGCGCAGGTCGGCGGGGAAGTCGGCCGCCTCGACCACCGCCCGATAGACGACGTGGCCGGACACCCGAACCGGGTCGCCGACGTACTGCGCGCGCACCGCCGAGCGCACGCCGTCGCAGGCGATCACGGCCGCGCCCGCGTGCCGCACGCCGTGCTGGTCGATCGCGACCACCTGCGCACCGGTCTGCTCGACCCGCTCGATGCGGGTGGACGTGAGCAGCTCGATGTCGCCGCGCGCACGCACGCCGTCGAGCAGCGACCCGTGCGCGTCGGCGCGATGGATCACCGCATACGGGTTGCCGAAGCGCGCGCGGAATGCGTCACCGACCGGCAGCGAGGCGACCGTGCTGCCGTCGACCGCGTCCATCATCGCCATGCGCTCGACGTAGACCGCGCGCGATCGGGCGAGCGGGCCGACGCCGAGCGCATCGAACGCGTTGAAGGCGTTCGGGCCGAGCTGGATGCCGGCGCCGATCTCGCCGATCTCGGCGGCCTGCTCGAGCACCGCGACCCGCCGGCCGGCGCGCGCCAGCGCGAGCGCCGCAGCCAGCCCGCCGATGCCACCGCCCGCCACCAGGATCCGATCGGCTCCGTCCGCCGCCATGCCACGCCTCCTCGAACCGCCCGCCGGCCGATGGCCGCGATTGTAGTCGCCGCCCCCTCGCCCTCCCGATGCCGCCGGTATGATCGCCCGCACACGGAGGCGACACGATGCGACCGAACACGGTGAAGACGCTGATGACGACGGGCGGCACGGCCCTGATCGGCTGGGCGGGAATCGGCAACAGCTATTCGGCCGAGCTGCTCGGCCACTCGGGCTTCGACGGCGTGGTCGTCGACATGCAGCACGGCCAGGTCTATCTCGACCAGGCGGTCGGCATGCTGCAGGCGCTGTCGGCGACGCCCGCGATCCCGATGGCGCGGGTCACCGCCAACCACTTCGCCGAGATCAACAAGGTCCTCGACTCGGGGGCCTACGGCGTGATCGTGCCGATGATCGACACCGCCGAGGACGCGCGCCGCGTCGTCGAAGCCGTGCGCTATCCGCCGCGCGGGCGCCGCTCGTTCGGGCCCGCCCGCGGCCTGCTCTACGGCGGCCAGGACTACCCACAGCATGCCGACGACGAACTGCTCGCGTTCGCGATGATCGAGACGCCGCAGGCGATGGAGAACCTCGACGCGATCGCGGCGGTGCCCGGTCTCGACGGGCTGTTCATCGGCCCGGCCGACCTGTCGCTGGCGCTCGGCGTGTCACCGACGCCGAAGTGGCGCGACGACCCCCTGCGCGGGGCGATCGCGCGCATCCTCGCGGCCGCCCGCGCACACGGCAAGCTCGCCGGCATCTTCTGCACCGGCCCGGAGATGGCGATCGACATGCAGGCCGCCGGCTTCGGGATGCTGGTGCCGGGCAATGACGCCGCGCTGCTGCGCGGCGCCGCGCAGGCCGCGTGCGACAAGATCCGGGGCGCCGCCCCGACGGCGCCGAAGTCCGCTTACTGAGGGGGCAGGCCGGCGGGCAGAAGTCCGCGCATCGAGGCGGCAGGCCCGCGGACCGAAGTCCGCGGACTGAGGCATCGGGCAGACGGCCGAGCGACCGTCGGCGCCCTGCCGACGGGCCGACCGTCGGCGGGCGGCCCGGACCCGCCGCGCACGGCTGTCACCATCCGTCGACCTAGACCCTTTCCCGACACGATCCGGGGCGCGGCGGCCAAACACGGCCGCGAGCCGTCCCGAGCGTGTCCGACCAGACGCCCATGTCCGCAGTCTTCGGCATCGATCAGGCTCGCGAGTACATGCACAAGCTGCTGGGCGCGATGGCGCGCGGCGGCGGCTCCGACCTCTTCATCTCGGCCGACTTCCCCCCGTCGATGAAGGCCAACGGCGAGATGCGCGCCCTGGCCGAGCAGAAGCTCGCGCCGGCGCTGACCGAGAAGCTCGCCCATTCGATGATGAACGAGCGCCAGATCGCCGAGTTCCAGAAGGAGCTCGAGTGCAACTTCGCGATCAGCGTGCCCGGCATCTCGCGCTTTCGGGTGAACGTGTTCGTGCAGCAGCAGTCGGTCGGCATGGTGATCCGGACGATCTCCTCCGAGATCCCGAACTTCGAGAAGCTCGCGCTGCCCGAGGTGCTCAAGACGCTGATCATGACCAAGCGCGGCCTGGTGCTGGTGGTCGGCGGCACCGGCTCGGGCAAGTCGACGACGCTCGCGGCGATGATCGATCACCGCAACCGGACCTCGAAGGGCCACATCATCACCGTCGAGGATCCGGTCGAGTACGTGCACGCGCCCAAGGGCTGCCTGATCACCCACCGCGAGGTCGGCGTCGACACGCACAGCTGGCACGCCGCCCTCAAGAACACGCTGCGCCAGGCGCCCGACGTGATCCTGATCGGCGAGATCCGCGACACCGAGACGATGGAGCATGCGATCGCGTTCGCCGAGACCGGGCACCTGTGCCTGGGCACGCTCCACGCGAACAACGCCAATCAGGCGATCGACCGGATCATCAACTTCTTCCCCGAGGAACGACGCGGCCAGCTGCTGATGGACCTGTCCTCGAACATGCGCTCGATCATCTCGCAGCGGCTGGTGCGTACCGCCGACGGCAAGGGGCGCAAGGCCGCGATCGAGGTGCTGATCAACACGCCGAGCCTGGCCGAGAAGATCCGCGAGGGCGAGTTCCACGAGATCAAGGCGATCATGACCAAGTCGCGCGAGCTCGGGATGATGACCTTCGACGACGCGCTGTTCGACCTCTACGATGCCGGGCACATCGCGTACGACGAAGCGATCCGCAACGCCGACAGCGCCAACGAGCTGCGCCTGAACATCAAGCTCAAGAGCAAGCGCGGCGAGCCCGCGCAGAAGTCGCGATTCGACCTGGCGATCCAGGGCTAGAGGAAGGCCGGTCCCCGGCGGCCCGCGGCCGCGCGCGGCACCTCGAACACCCGGTCCCCCGCGATCGCGAAGAGCCGCTGCGCCGAGGCGCGCGAGACGCTCGCCGCACCCGTGAAGTCGCCGAACGCCGGCAGCACCGTCTGCATCCGGCCCACGCTGAAGCAGGGCAGCCGCGCGGAATCGCCGCCGCGCCCGTGCAGGCGGACGGCGGGATGCAGGTGGCCGGCTAGGCGGTAGGCGGGGCCGAGGTCGAGGTCGAGGTCGAGGTCGTGGCCTGAGCCTGAGCCGGCGCCCGAGCCCGGACCCAGGCCGGTGAACGACGCCGGGTCGGCCCGCTCCTCCAGCGGCTCGTGGCACAGCGCGAAGGGCCCGAGTCGGGCGGGCTCGGCGACCACCTCGATGTCGAGATCGGACGGCGGATCGCCGGCCCGGTCGTCATGGTTGCCGCGGACCAGCACGCACTCCAGCGAGGCATGCGCCCGCCGCCAGGCGCGCAGAGCCGACACCGTGGCCAGGGCCTGCGCGGGACGGGCGTGCAGCAGATCGCCGAGGACCACCAGGCGGCGCGCCCCGCAGTCGTCGAGCAGCGCGCCCAGTCGGTGCAGCGTGGCCTCGGTGGGGCCCGAGGGCACCGGCACGCCGAGTGCGCGAAAGGTCTCGGCCTTGCCGAGGTGCACGTCGGCGACGAACACCGTCGACGTGTCGGGCCACCAGAGCGCGCGCCGGGCGAGCAGCCGCAGGGCGACCCCGGCGAGCTCGATGTCGAGCCCGCCGAGCCGTTCGGGCTCGAGCGTCGTGGAAACCATCGCGCGATTCTAGCCCTGCGGGCGCCATGCCTTCGAAGTGCGCTAGGCTGCGCGGCGCATCGCCCGCCTTCTGCCGATCGAGGATCCGCCGTGACCGCCCTGCATTTCGACGACGCCGACGTCCGCCGCCTGCTCAGCCTCGAGGCGCTGCTGCCCGCCATGCGCCGAGCGCTCGAGGACCTGTCCGCCGGACGCGTCGTGCAGCCGCTGAGAACGGTGATGGACATCCCTGCCGAGCAGGGCTACTTCTTCCTCAAGCCCGCGCTCACCGCCGATGCGCTGGCCACCAAGCTCATCACCCTGATCCCCGGCAATCCGGCACGCGGGCTGCCGACGCTGCTGGCGACGATCGTGCTGATGGACCCGGCCACGGGCCGCACCCTCGCCACCATGGACGGCACCTGGATCACCGAGCTGCGCACCGCCGCGGTGTCGGCAGTCGCGGCCGACGCGATCGTGCCGCCGGGACCGAAGGTCGTCGCGATGCTCGGCAGCGGCGCCCTCGCGCGCACGCATGCGGCCGCGCTGCGCGCGGTGCGGCCGATCACCGAGATCCGGGTCTGGAGCCGCGATCCGTCGAACGTCGCACGCTGCGCCGCCGAGATCGGCGGCGTGGCCTGCGCGAGCGCCGAAGCCGCGGTGCGCGGTGCCGACATCGTCTGCACCGTCACGAACGCGACCGAACCGGTGCTGCGCGGCGCATGGCTCAAGCCGGGCGCGTTCGTCGCCGCGGTCGGCGCACCGCGCCCCACCTGGCGCGAGCTCGACGACGAGGCGATGCGCCACGTCCTGATCGCCGACAGCCGCCACTCCGCCGAACACGAGGCCGGCGACGTCATCGACTCGGGCGCGACCGTGACGGCCGAGATCGGCGAGATCCTGGCCGGCACCGCCGCGCCGCCGCCCCCTGGCACGACGGTGATCTTCAAGGCGCTCGGTCAGGCGGTCGAGGACGCCGTCTCGGCACGGCTGGTCTACGACCGCGCGCTCGCGGAGCGCACGATCGCCGCTGCGGCGGCCGAGGGGCGTTCGTGAGCGGCGGGGCGGGGGTGGGGACAGCTGCGGGTGCGGGTGCGGGTGCGGGTGCGGATGTGCAGGACGGCAAGGTCGATGTCGCGATCATCGGCGCCGGGATCGCCGGCGCCGCGGTCGCCTATTGGCTGACCCGGCTCGACCCCTCGCTGTCGGTGACCCTCGTCGAGCGCGACACGGGCTTCGCGCAGGCCTCTTCACAGCGCTCGGCGAGCTCGATCCGGCAGCAGTTCTCCAGTCCCGCCAACATCCGGATGTCCCAGTTCGGCCTGGCCTTCCTGCGGGAGGCGGCAGATCGGCTGGAGGTTGAGGGCGACCGGCCCGAGCTCGGGCTGCGCACCCCGGGCTACCTGTACCTCGCGACGCCGCCGCAGGCCGATGCGCTGCGTGCGCAGAACGTGGTCCAGCGCGCGCACGACGCGCCGATCGAGCTGCTCGCCCCCGAGGCCCTGGCAACGCGCTTCCCGTGGCTCGAGACCGACGACCTGGCGCTGGGTGCGCTCGGCGCGGGCGCCGAAGGCTGGTTCGACGGTCCGGCACTGCACGCCGCGATGCTGCGCCGGGCCCGCGCCCAGGGTGCGCGCCTGGTGCGAGGCGAGGTGGCCGGATTCGACTTCGACGGCACGGGCGACGCGCGCCGCGTGAGCGCGCTGCGTCTGGCCGATGGCCGCCGCATCGCCTGCGGACACGCCGTCATCGCCGCCGGTGCCTGGTCGCGCCCGGTGGCCGCCCACGCGGGCATCGCACTGCCGGTCCATGCGCGCCGCCGCACGGTGTTCGTCTTCTCGTGCCCCGAGCCGCTGAACGACTGCCCGCTGGTCATCGACCCGACCGGCTTCTGGTTCCGGCCCGAGGGGCGGGCCTTCATCGGTGGCACCACGCCCGAGCCGGACGAGGACGACCTGCCGCTCGAGCCCAATCTCGAGGAGTTCGACGAGACCCTGTGGGCCGCGTTCGCGCACCGTGTGCCGGCCTTCGAGGCGCTGCGGATCGAACGGGCGTGGGCCGGCTACTACGAGATGAACCTCTGGGACCACAACGCGCTGCTCGGCGCGCATCCGTCGGTCGCCAACCTGCAGTTCGCGACCGGCTTCTCGGGGCATGGCATGCAGCAGGCCCCGGCCGCTGGACTCGGCGTGGCCGAATGCATCCTGCACGGCGGCTGGCGCACGCTCGATCTGTCCGACCTGTCCGTAGCGCGACTGGCCGAGGGGCGCCGCGTGCTCGAGGCCAACGTGATCGGCTGAGCGGGCCGCGGGTCAGGGCGGCGCGTGGGCCTGCGCCGCTCCTTGCGCCACGCACAGCCCCGCCACCGCGAGCCCGAGATCGAGCCGCTC
>CAIUGQ010000438.1 GCA_903898725.1 uncultured Burkholderiales bacterium
GCCCGCGCCGTCCGCGCCGCTGGCGGGGCGTGCCCAGGCCGTCGCCGTGGCGGCCGCACCCGCTGCGGCCGCGGTCTCGGCCAAGCCCGCCACCGCCGCCGGGAACCCGGCCTGGGCGCTCGCGCAGAAGCACACCTGCACCGCCTGCCATGGCCTGGACAGCAAGCTGGTCGGCCCGAGCTTCGTCGAGATCGCCAAGCGGCACGCGGCGCGTGGCGATGCGGCGGCGTACCTGACCGGCAAGATCCGGGCCGGCGGCACGGGGGTCTGGGGCCCGATCCCGATGCCGCCGCAGTCGCTCTCCGAGGCCGACGCGCAGACCATCGCGCAATGGCTGGTGGCCGGGGCAAAACGATGAGCCCCGTCTCATGCCGTAACATCCTTTCCCCCCAACAGGAGGTCCGATCGTGAATGCACGCAGGAAGATGTTGAGCGACGCTGCCCGGGTGGCGGTGGCGCTCGCTGCAGCCGGATGGCTGCCGCAGGTCGCGTTCGCCCAGCAGGCGGGCGCATGGAACAAGGCCGCGTTCGACGCCAAGTCGCTGGCCGACCTGATGAAGGCGCTCGGCGCCTCCGCACCCGTGGAGAGCAAGGACGTGACGCTGACCGCGCCCGACATCGCCGAGAACGGCGCGGTCGTGCCGCTCGGCGCCTCGACCACCGTGGCGGGCGTCAAGACGCTGCTGATGCTCGTCGAGAAGAACCCGAACACGCTGGCGGCCTCGTTCGAGGTCACCGACGCGATCGAAGCCAGCGTCAGCACGCGCGTGAAGATGGGCCAGTCCTCGGACGTCTACGCGGTGGCGATCACCGCGGACGGCAAGGCGTTCTTCGCGAAGAAGGAAGTCAAGGTCACGCTCGGCGGCTGCGGCGGCTGACGAACAACGAATCGAGGAGAGCGACATGGCAGATCCGATGCGAATCCGCGCGCAGGCGGCCGGCGACAAGACGACGGTCCGAGTGCTGATGAGTCACGAGATGGAGACCGGGCAGCGCAAGGACGCCTCCGGCAAGATCGTCCCGGCCTGGTTCATCCAGGAGGTCAGCGCGCAGCACAACGGCAAGACCGTGATGACCGCGCAGTGGGGCCCGGCGGTCTCGAAGAACCCGTTCCTGCAGTTCGTGGTCAAGGGCGCGAAGGCCGGCGACAAGATCTCGGTGACCTGGGTCGACAACAAGGGCGACAAGCGGACCGACGAGGCGACCGTCTCCTGACGCCGGCGCGGCAGGCGGGAGGCGGCGTCGCCCTCGCGGCGGCCCGGACCACAACGACAGAACAGAGAGAGACACGATGAGACGAATCGCAGCGGTGGCGGCGGCGCTCCTGCTCGCCGCGCCGGGGCTGGCCGGCGCGCAGGGCAAGTCCGCCTCGGACGGCATCGCCGAGTACCGGAAGATGCTCGAGGACGGCAATCCGGCAGACCTGTTCGAGGCCCGGGGCGAAGCGCTGTGGACCCAGAAGCGCGGGCCCAAGAACGCGTCCCTCGAGCGCTGCGACCTCGGCCGCGGGCCGGGCGTCGTCAAGGGCGCGTTCGTCACGCTGCCGCGCTGGTTCGCCGACACCGGTCGCGTGCAGGATCTGGAGTCGCGTCTGCTGACCTGCATCGAGACGCTGCAGGGCATCCCGGCCGACACCATCGCCAAGACCGCGTTCGGCCGCGACGAGCAGCGCAACATGGAGGGGCTCGTGGCCTACGTGTCGGCCGCCTCGCGTGGCCAGCGCTTCGAGCTGCCGCAGGCGCATGCCGAAGAGCGTGCGATGTACGAGCTCGGCAAGCGTGCCTTCTACTATCGCGGCGGGTCGCACGACTTCGCCTGCGCGTCCTGTCACGAGGGCGACGGCAAGCGCATCCGCCTGCAGGACCTGCCCGACCTCACCAAGAACCCGGGCGACGGCATCGGCTTCGCGGCCTGGCCCGCGTACCGCGTCAGCAGCGGCGAGCTCTGGGGCATGCAGCGCCGGCTCAACGACTGCTTCCGGCAGCAGCGCTTCCCGTTCCCCGGCTACGCCTCGGACGTGACGGTCGCGCTCGCGGTCTACATGGGTGTGAACGCGAAGGGCGCCGAGTCGATCGCGCCCTCGATCAAGCGCTGAGGAGCCGACGATGAACACACGACACACGGTCCTCGCGACGCTCGCGCTGGGCGGCATGGTGGCGGGCTGCGCGAGCCTGATGCCGGGCGCCGCGCTCGACGCCCGCGTCGAGACGATGATGAAGGGCTCCTTCCGCGACCAGGGCATCGCGCGGGTCGATCGCCTGAACCAGGACCTCGCCAACGAGGCCTGCTCCGAGGCGCTCGGCCGCGACCTGCCGGAGAAGATCGTCAAGCAGATCGAGGCGGAGAACATGAAGACGGTGAAGCTGCCGTCGGATGGCCGCTTCCTCGGCGACTTCAAGCGCGGCGAGGCGATCGCGCAGAGCGGGCGCGGCATGACCTGGACCGATCCGAGCGCGGACCCGGCGGGCAACGGTGGCAACTGCTACAACTGCCACGCGCTGTCCAAGGCCGAGATCTCGTACGGCACCATCGGTCCGAGCCTGTACAACTACGGCAAGCTGCGCGGCGTCACCGATCCGTCGAGCGCGGCGGCACGGCCGATCGTCGAGTACACCTGGGGCAAGCTCTGGAACACGCGGGCCTACAACGCGTGCTCGAACATGCCGCGGTTCGGCCACATGGGGCTGCTCAACGAGCAGCAGCTCAAGGACGTGATGGCGCTGCTGCTCGACCCGCGCTCGCCGGTCAACCAGTAGTCACCATGAATCTCTCGAGGCGCGAATTCCTGAACGTGCTGGGCGCGGCGTCGGCCGCCGGCATGGCGCTGGGCCGCTGGGCCGATGCCGATGCGCAGACCGCCGAGCGCGGCCTGTACGAACTCGCGCCCTTCGGCAACGTGTCGCTGCTGCACATGACGGACTGTCATGCCCAGCTGCTGCCGATCTGGTTCCGCGAGCCGAGCGTGAACCTCGGCATCGGCGACATGGCAGGGCGCCTGCCGCACCTCGTCGGCGACGCGCTGCTGAAGGCGGCGGGGCTGTCTGCGGGATCGGCGCAGGCCCATGCCTTCACCTATCTCGACTTCGAGCAGGCCGCGCGCCGGTACGGCCGCGTCGGGGGCTTCGCCCACCTCGCCACGCTGGTCAAGCGCCTGAAGGCGAGCCGACCGGGTGCGCTGCTGCTCGACGGCGGCGACACCTGGCAGGGCTCGGCCACGTCGCTGTGGACGAACGCCCAGGACATGGTCGACGCGACCAAGCTGCTCGGCGTGGACGTCATGACCGGGCACTGGGAATTCACCTACGGCATGGAGCGGGTCCGCGAGATCGTCGACAAGGACTTCAAGGGCTCGATCGACTTCCTCGCGCAGAACGTCAAGACCACCGACTTCGGCGATCCGGTGTTCGAGCCGTACGTCATCCGCCGCATCAACGGCGTGCCGGTCGCGATCATCGGGCAGGCCTTCCCGTACACGCCGATCGCGAACCCGCGCTGGCAGGTCGCCGACTGGAGCTTCGGCATCCAGGACGACACCCTGCAGAAGTTCGTCGACGAGGCGCGCGGCAAGGGCGCGCAGGTGGTGGTCGTGCTGTCGCACAACGGCATGGACGTCGATCTGAAGATGGCCTCGCGGGTGCGGGGCATCGATGCGATCTTCGGCGGCCACACGCACGACGGCGTGCCGGTGGCGGTGCCGGTGACCAACGCCGGCGGCCGCACCCTGGTCACCAATGCCGGCAGCAACGGCAAGTTCCTCGGCGTGATGGATTTCGACGTCAAGGGCGGGCGCGTCGCCGATTTCCGCTATCGGCTGCTGCCGATCTTCTCGAACCAGCTCGAGGCCGACCCGGCGATGTCGGCGCTGATCGCGAAGGTGCGCGCGCCCTACGAGGCGAAGCTCGCCGAGCGCCTGGCGATCACC
>CAIUGQ010000439.1 GCA_903898725.1 uncultured Burkholderiales bacterium
CGCCAGGCCCGGCCGCGCAGGCCGGCGAGGTCGACCCCGCGGCTGGCGTCGATGGCGGCGACGACCTGCGGCGCTGCGGTCTGGGCGACGGCGGGCGCAAGCGCCAGGACGGACAGGGCAGCGGCGAGGGCAAGCGTGCGAGGGGACATGACGGTGCTCCAGGGTGGGACCCGCGACGGGTGGCGGTCCGTGCCGGAACCTTAGCCGCCCCCCACCGGCGTGCGAATCCCGCGGATGAGGCATGCGCCGCACCACCCGGCACGCCCGGCACGCTCGGCACGCGCACCGGGCCCGCCTGCGGTCGACCCGATCGCACGGCTTGCCGGATCGCGCCTCAGCGGTCAGCATCCGCGATCCCTGTCCACCCGCCCGCAGCGCGCCATGACGACCCGCCCCGCTTCGACCGACGCCGCCCGGATCCGGCGGCGCCGCACGCTCGCCGCCCTCGGTGGCGCGGCGCTCGCCGCCCTCCCGGCCCGCGGTGCCCGCGCGCAGGCGTGGCCCTCGAAGCCGATCCGGCTGGTCGTCGTCTATCCGACCGGCGGAGTCAGCGACTCGGTGGCACGGCTGATCGCGCCGCGCCTCGCCGAGCGCCTGGGCACGCAGGTGATCGTGGAGAACCGGGGCGGCGCGGGCGGCAGCATCGGCATGGACGCGGTCGCCCGCTCGCCGGCCGACGGCCATGCGTTCGCCTTCTCGGCGGTAAGCCCGGTCACGCTGAACCCGCATGTGATGAAGCTGCCGTACGACCCGCTGGCCGACCTGGTGCCAGTCGCCTCGGTGATGTACTCGCCGGTCTACCTGCTCGCCACCCCGACGTTCACCGGCCGCAGCTTCGCCGACGTGATCGCGCAGTCGCGCGCGAAGCCGGCCTCGCTGCGGATGGCGACCTCGGGTGTCGCGAGCGTCGGGCACCTGATCGTCGAGCAGATCCGTGACCGCGCGAAGATCGACATCGTCCACGTGCCCTACAAGGGCGGCGCACAGGTCATCACCGACGCGGTCGGCGGGCAGTTCGAGCTGCTGACGACGAACCCCAGCTCGGCGGTGAACCCGCATGTCGCCCGGGGCACGCTGCGCCTGCTCGCGGTCGGCGCACCGAGCCGGCTGGCGTCGCACCCCGATGTGCCGACGCTCGCCGAACTCGGCCACCCGGAGGCGAACCTCACCTCGACCTTCGGCCTGTTCGCGCCCGCCGCAACGCCCGCACCCGTCGTGCAGCGCGTGGCCGACGAGATCGCGCGGCTGCTCGCGCAGCCCGAACTGCGCCAGCGGCTCGTCGACACCGACAACGTGCCCGCCTCGCTCGGGCCGGCGGAGTTCGGTGCGCTCGTCCGGCGCGAATTCGAGGCGAACGCACGCATCGTGAAGGCCGCCGACATCCGCGCGGAGTAGGCCGACCGGGCTCAGGCCCTGAGCCCCGCACTGTCCAGACTCTGCCCGTCGCCGCCGCCGCGCCGACCGCCCGCCATCCGCGGACGGGGCGCGTGCCGCGGCACCGGGAGAGCGCCGCTGATGGATGCGCACGACACGGGGGACGGCCCCACGCTGACCGCGCTGCCGCGGATCGCCGCCCTGTGCGCGGGCCGCGACGACACCGTCGCGCTGTGGGTCCGGCTGCACTCGAAGCGGTCGCCCTCGGCGCGGCCGGGCCGCCATGCACCGGCGCCGTGGCTGCACGCGGTCCGTCTGTACCTGCGGCCCAGCGCGGGCGTGTCGGTCACCTTGCTCGACGCCCATCCGCACATCGGCGCGCCCACCGGCGAGCTCGGCTGGCTGCTGCCCGACGTGGCGCCCGGCGGCAGCGCCGACGCGCTGTTCAGGCTGCGCGTGGACCGGGGCCTGACGGTGGCCGGCACGGCCCCGCCGCTGCTGTGGCTGCGGGCCGCGGCGCAGGACGCGGACGGTGCGCGGCGTTCACTGTCGGCACCGGCGCTCGTGCTGCCGGTGCTGCCGCTCGAGCTGTACGACGGGCTGCTGCCCGAGGCCGAGTGGGCGAGGCGCGTCGCCGGGCGCGCGGGCCCGGTCGACGCCTGCGGTCAGCGGTAGACCAGGTCCCTGAGCCCGAGGCTGATCACCGGCACGTAGGTGATGACCATCAGGCAGGCGAGCACCACCAGCACGAAGGGCAACAGGTACGGAATGATCCGGTCGAGCGATATCTTCGCCACCGTGCAGGCCGCGAACAGGTTCACGCCGAAGGGCGGCGTGATCATGCCCAGCGCCAGGTTCACCACCATGATGATGCCGAAGTGCACCGGGTCGATGCCGAAGTGCACGGCCACCGGCGCGAGGATCGGCGCGAGCACGATGATCGAGGCCGAGGTCTCGATGAACATGCCGATCAGGAAGAGCGCCGCGTTCACGCCGAGCAGGAACCAGAACGGGCTCTGCAGCACCGAGGTCAGCCACTGGCCGATCGCGTCCGGCACGCCGGCGCGCGTGATCAGGAAGGCGAAGAGACCCGCGTTGGCGATGATGAACAGGATCACCGACGAGGAGATCGCCGACTTCTTCAGGATCGGGATCAGTTCGGACGGCTTGATCTCGCGGTAGATGACCATGCCGACGAAGAGCGCGTAGACCACCGCGACCGCCGACGCCTCGGTCGGCGTGAAGATGCCGCCGTAGATGCCGCCGAGGATGATCACCGGCATCAGCAGCGCCCACGCCGCCTGCTTGATCGCCGGTCCGATCGACAGGCGACCCTCGCCGTCACGCTTGCCCCAGCCCTTGATCTTGCAGTAGACCCAGACGAAGAGCATCAGCCCGAAGCCGATCAGCAGGCCCGGCCCGAAGCCGGCGATGAACAGCTCGCCGATCGACACCTCGGCCGACACCCCGTACAGGATCATCGGGATGGACGGCGGAATGATCACGCCGAGCTCGGCGCTGGTGGCCTGCAGCGCGGCCGCGTAGTTGTTCGGGTAGCCCTGGCGCACCAGCGCCGGGATCAGGATCGCGCCGATCGCGAAGGTGGTGGCCACCGACGAGCCCGACACCGCCGCGAAGATCATGCAGGTCAGCACGCAGGTCATCGGCAGGCCGCCCTGCACGCCGCCGACGATCGAACGCGCGAACTCGACCAGCCGACGCGAGATGCCGCCGCCTTCCATCAGGTTGCCGGCGAGGATGAAGAACGGGATCGCGGCGAGCGGGAACTTGTTGATCGAGCCGAACATCTCCTTGACGATCAGGAGGTTGTTCGCGCCGGTGATCTGGATGCCGAGCACCGCCGACAGGCCGATCGACACCGCGACCGAGACCGTCAGCGCGAAGCACAGCAGCATCGTGAGGAGCATGATCGACGTCATCGCATGCCCCTCACTGCGCCATCTCGAGGTCTTCGCGCCTCGGATCGAGCGCGTTGCCGATCACGCCGAGGATCGCGAACACGCCGCCCACCGGCATCGCCAGATAGGCCCAGAACATCGACATCTCCTCCAGGCCCGCGACCGACTGCACCTTGCCCCGCTGCGCGTAGTCCCAGCCGATCCAGACGATCAGCACCAGCAGCACCAGGCTGACCGCCGCGACCGCCCAGTCGAGGAAGCGCCGCATGCCCGGACGGCTCCACCGGTACAGCACGTCGACGCACACCATCGCGCCCTGGCGGAACGCGGCGGCGATGCCCATGAACACCATCCACACGAGCGCGAAGCGGATCAGCACCTCGGTCCATTCGGAGGGCTGCTCGAGCAGGAAGCGGGTCACGATCTGCCAGAAGCCGAGGCCGGCGGCGATCGCGAGCATCGCGCAGGACGCGTAGAGCGCGAACGCGGTGGTGCCGCGCTCGATCGCGAGGAAGGTGCTTTTCATGGAAAGACGGCCCCGCGAGGGGCCGTTGCCGTCACTTGAAGTTGCGGATCTTGTCGATGTTGGTCTGGCCGAACTGCTTGGCGAACTCGGCGAACACCGGCGTCAGCGCGGCCTGGAACTTCGACTTGTCGACCTCGATGACCTGCATGCCCTTCGACTTCAGGTCGGCCACGCCGCGCGCGTCGTCCTCGTCGACCCGCGCCCGGTTCGCCTTGATGCCCTCGGCGGCGGCGTCCATGAAGTGCTTCTTGTCCTCGGCCGACAGCTTGTCGAAGGCGCCCTTGCCCATCAGGATCACCGCCGGCGAGTAGACGTGGCCGGTCAGCGACAGGTGCTTCTGGACCTGCTCGAACTTGGCCGCGGTGATGACCGACAGCGGGTTCTCCTGGCCGTCGACCGTGCCCTGCTGCAGCGCGGTGAACACCTCGGTGAAGGCCATCGGGGTCGGGACGATGCCGAAGCCCTTGTACGCAGCGATGTGGACCGGGTTCTCCATCGTCCGCATCTTCAGACCCTTGAGGTCCTCGGGCGCGTTGACCGGGCGCTTGTTGTTGGTCATGTGACGGAAGCCGTTCTCGGCCCAGCCCAGCGCCTTGATGCCCTTGGTCTCGAACTTGGCGAGCAGGTCCTGGCCGATCGGGCCGTCGAGCACCGCGCGCGCATGCGCCTTGTCGCGGAACAGGAACGGGATGTCGAGGATCCGGGTCTCGGGCACGAAGTTCGGCACCGGACCGGTGGAGGTCATCGTCAGCTCGTGCGTGCCGAGCTGGATCGCCTCGATCGACTCGCGCTCGGCGCCGAGGGCGCCGGCGTAGAACGCCTGGACCTTGTAGCGGCCGGCGGTGCGCTTCTCGACTTCGCGGGCGAAGGTGTCGACGGCGACGCCGTAGTGCGAGTTCTGGCCGATCGAGATGTTGATGCGCATCTGGGTCTGCGCGCCGACCTGGGTCGAGAACAGCGCGGCGCCCGCGAACGCGAGCAGCAGTCGGGTGAGCTTCATGAGGCGGTCTCCTGTTGACGGTGTGTCGGCCCGTCGGCGCGGCGAAACGGCGCGTCGGGCACAGGGGGGCGAGTGTACGACAGGCGACGCCGAAGGCAATGAAGTCCTTGGGGGTGGGGGGTCGCGGCGGCTGGACCCGCGACCCCATCGGATGCCCCCTCAGATCTGCACGCGCGTGCCGAGCTCCACCACCGCGTTGTCGGGCAGTCCGAAGAAGTCCGACGCGCCGCTCGCATTGCGGCTCATCGTCGCGAACAGGCGCTCGCGCCAGTCGGCCATGCCGCCGCCAGGTGCCGGCACGACGGTCTCGCGGCTGAGGAACCAGCTCGTCTCGAAGACCGGCACGTGCAGCCCGGCATCCGGATCCATCGCCGCGAGCGCGGCCGGCACGTCGGCCGTCTCCATGAAGCCGAAGTGCAAGGTCACGGACCAGAAGCCCCGGCCGAGCGAGCGCAGCGTCACCCGCTCCCGAGCGGCCACCCAGGCGCGCTCCTCGAAGACCACGGTCAGGATCACGTTGGTCTCGTGCAGCACCTGGTAGTGCTTCAGGTTGTGGAGCAGCGCATGCGGGACCGTGCCCGGGTCGGCGACCGGGTACACCGCGGTGCGAGCCACCCTGGCGACCGATCCCGCGTCGAGCGAGTCGACGAACGCCTGCAGGGCGATGCCTTCGCGACGGATCGCGCCCAGCAGCAGCTCGCGCCCCCGCGCCCAGGTCGCCATCAGCGCGAAGAGCACGAGACCGAGCGCGAGCGGGAACCAGCCGCCGTCGAAGACCTTCACCGCACAGCCCGCGACGAGCAGCACGTCGATGACGAGGAAGACCCCGGTCGCGGCGACGGCGATCGGCGTCGACATCCCCCAGGCGTGGCGGATCACGAACCAGGTGAGGACGGTCGTGATCAGCATCGTCAGCGTGACCGCGATGCCGTAGGCACCGGCCAGCGCCGACGAGCTGCCGAAGGCGAGCACCGCCGCCACGACACCAACGAGCAGCACCGCGTTCACCGCCGGCATGTAGATCTGCCCGGCCTCGCGCGCCGAGGTGAAGCGCACCGTCATGCGTGGCAGGAAGCCGAGCTGGATCGCCTGGCGCGTCATCGAGTAGGCGCCCGAGATCACGGCCTGCGACGCGATGATGGCCGCGAGCGTGGCGAGCACCAGCACCGGCACCACCCAGGCGTCCGGGAACAGCCGGTAGAACGGGTTCTCGATCGCGGCCGGATCGCCCAGCAGGAGTGCGCCCTGGCCGAGGTAGTTCAGCGCGAGTCCGGGGAAGACCAGCCCCGTCCAGGCCAGCCGGATCGGGCGCCGGCCGAAGTGGCCCATGTCGGCGTACAGCGCCTCGGCGCCGGTCAGCGCCAGGACGATCGCACCGACCGCGGCGAACACGGCCCAGCCCCGATCGGCGAGGAACGACAGGCCGTTGAGCGGGTTCAGCGCAGCGAGGATGGCAGGCTGCGCGACGACGTGCACGACACCCGCCGCGCCCAGCACGACGAACCACAGCACGATCAGCGGGCCGAAGAATCGGCCGACCACCGCGGTACCGACCCGCTGCACGAGGAACAGCGCCACCAGGATCGCGACGGCACCCGGGACGATCCACGGCTCGAGGCCGGGCGCGACCAGCACCAGGCCCTCCATCGCGCCGAGCACCGAGATGGCCGGGGTGATCAGGCTGTCGCCATAGAAGAGCGTCGCGCCGAACACGCCGAGCAGCAGCAGGCCGCGTCGCAGCGCCGGCCGGTCGCGCACGGCGCCGGCCGCCAGCGCGGTCAGCGCGAGCACGCCGCCCTCGCCATGGTTGTCGGCGCGCAGGATGAGGATGACGTACTTGAGCGTCACCACCAGCATCAGCGCCCAGACGATCGCCGAGACCGCGCCGATCAGGTGGGGGGCATCGAGGGGCACGCCGGTGGCCGGTGCGAAGACTTCCTTGACGGTGTAGAGCGGCGAGGTGCCGATGTCGCCATAGACGACGCCGAGCGCACCCAGCGTGAGCGCGGCGACGCCGGCGCGCTGCGGCGTGCCGGCGTCTGCACGGGTCGCGGTGCCGTCTGAGGGCGAAGACGAGGCGGACATGAACGTTCCGGGTCGGATGGGGAGACTCGCAGGCTGCTCGCCCACCCATCAGGAACGCATAAGGATCCGGTCAGCTTCCCGGATCGGCGAGCCGGTAGCCCACGCCCGGCTCGGTCAGCAGCAGCTGCGGATCGGCGGGGTCGCGCTCCAGCTTGGCGCGGAGCTGCCCGAGGTACAGCCGCAGGTACTGCGTGTCGTCGACATGCTCGGGGCCCCAGACGTCGGCCAGCAGCTGCCGGTGGGTGACCACACGGCCGGCCTGCCGCACCAGCCGAGCCAGCACGCGGAACTCCGTGGGGGTCAGGTGCAGCGCCACGCCGTCGCGCAGCACCCGGTGCGCGGCGACGTCGACCTCCACGCCACCCATCGCCCAGTGCAGCTTCGCGGGCGCTGCGGTCGCGCCGCGGTGACGCAGCGCGACCCGAATCCGCGCGAGCAGCTCGGCCAGCCCGAAGGGCTTGACGAGGTAGTCGTCGGCGCCGGCATCGAGCAGCCGCACCTTCGGATCCTCGCCGTGGCGCGCCGAGATGACGATCACCGCCGGTGCACGTGCGCGGCGCAGCGCGGCCAGCAGTCCCTCGCCGTCGCCGTCGGGCAGACCGAGGTCGAGCAGCACGAGGTCGGGGCCGGCGTCGGCGAAGGCATGGGCCAGCAGCGCGCGGGCGTCGGCGATGCTCGCGGCGGCCGTGACCGCGTAGCCCTCGAGCGCGAGCGCGTCGCGCAGCGTGGTGCGCAGCTCGCGGTCGTCTTCGACGAGCAGGACCGAGGTGTTCATGCGCCGGCCTTCGCGCCCGGGCCGCTCATCGTTCGGCCTCCGGCGCGGCCGCCGGCGCAGCCTCGAGCGGCAGCGCGCAGGCCGCGACGGTGCCGCCGCCCTCGCGCGGGCGCAGCGCGAGCTC
>CAIUGQ010000440.1 GCA_903898725.1 uncultured Burkholderiales bacterium
GGCGAGACGCCGGGCGTGCCGCCGGCGGGGGTGCCCGGCGAGGCCGGGGCCGCGCCCGAGGGAGAGGCGGGGGACGACCCCGAGGGGGCCGCTGCCGGCGTCGCGGGCGCAGCCGGAGCCGGCGGACGCGGCGCCTCCAGCAGTCCGTTGACCTGGGCGATGTCGGTCTCGCTCAGGTTGCCGGCGGTGTTGCGCAGGCGCAGGCCGTTGAGCAGCACGTCGTAGCGGGCGCGGGCAAGGTCGCGCTGCGTCGAGAACAGCTGCTGCGCGGCGTTCAGCACGTCGATGTTGATGCGCACGCCGACCTGGTAGCCGAGCTGGTTCGATTCGAGCGCGAGCTGGCTGGAACGCTCCGCGGCGGTCAGCGCGCGCACCTGCTCGAGCCCGCTCTTGACGCCCAGGAAGGTCTGGCGGGCCGCCTGCTCGGCGGTGCGACGCGCGTTCTCGAGGTCGAACTGGGTCTTGTCCTGCAGCGCGATGGCCTCGCGCACGCGCGCATCGACCGCGCCGCCGGTGTACAGCGGCATCGCGAACTGCAGGCCGACCAGCGCGCTCTGCGAGCGGATGCCCACCGCCGCGGTGGACGTCGCCCCGTTGGCGCTGCGCCCGGCGTTCGCCTGGGTCACCAGGTCGAGGGTCGGCTGATGACCGAAGCGCTGGCGCTCGATCTCGCGCCGCGCGATCTCGCCGGACAGCTCGGCCTGCCGCACCTGGTAGTTCTGCGCCCGCGCGATCGACGCCCATTCGCCTTCGCGCTCGGCCTCCGGCGCCTTGACCTCGACGTTGCGGCGCAGCGTGTGCAGGTCCTCGGCGGGCTTGCCGATCAGCTGCGCGAGCAGCGCGCGGCGGACCTCGAGGTCGTTCTCGAACGAGACCTCCTGCGCGCGGGTCAGGTCGAGCCGCGCCTGGGCTTCCTGCTGGTCGGTGACCGTCGCCGTGCCGACCTCGAAATTGCGCCGCGCGGAGGCGAACTGCTCGCCGATCGCCTGCTTCTGCGCACGCACCACCGCGAGGCTGTCCTGCGCGGCGAGCACGTCGAAGTAGGCCTGCGAGACGCGCAGGATCAGGTCCTGGCGGGCCTGCGCGAGCTGCGCCTCGGCGACCTGCACCGACAGCTCGGACTGGCGCACCACCTCGCGGTTGGCCGGCCGGTAGACCGGCACCGAGGCCAGCAGGCCGAGCGACTGGGCATCCCAGTCGCGGGTGCGGGCGACGCTGGTGTCGAGCACGTTGAAGTTGGCGTTGGCGGTCGCGTTCAGCGTCGGCTTGAGCGCGGCCTGCGCCTGCGGCACGCGTTCCTGGATCGCCGCGAGCTGCGCCCGCGCGCTCGCCACGACCGGGTCGATCTCGGTGGCCGCCCGGATCACGTCCATCAGGTCCATCGCGGCGGCGGCCGGCCCGGCCTGTGCGGCGAAGGCGGCGGCGAGGGCGACGGCGAGGAGTCGGCGATTCATGGCGGGGAGGCTCCGGGAGGCGGGGGCGGCTGCGGTGTCAGTACGTCGGGACGGACGGGTCGACCTGTCGCGACCAGGCATCGATGCCGCCCGTCAGGTTCCACACGTCGGTGAATCCGCGCCGCTCGAGGTAGCCCGCGACCTGCATGCTGCGCATGCCGTGGTGACAGAGGCAGACGATCGGCCCGTCGCCGTCGAGTTCCTCGGTGCGCGTCGTGATCTGGCCCATCGGGATCGCGGTCGCGCCCGGCAGCGCGGCCGTCGCGACCTCCCAGGCTTCGCGGACGTCGAGGACCGTCGGCGCCGGGCGCGCGGGGTCGGCGAGCCAGGCGGCGAGTTCGGGGGCGGACAGGGATCGCACGGTCATCGTCGCGGCTCAGAACCTGAAGGCGCTGCGGCCGACGAAGCCGCGCAGCGGGCGGGCCACCGTCTCGAACAGCATCCGGGTGGTGAAGCCCGAGCCCTGCGCGCGGCTGATGATCTGCGCGTGCATCACCGGCTCCTCGCCGACGATCACGGCCAGCCGCCCGCCGGCGTTGAGCTTGGCCAGCAGACGGTCCGGCACCACCGGCACCGAGCCGGACAGCACGATCACGTCGTACGAGGGCAGGTTGCCGTTCGGGTCCGAGCCGTCGGTCTGGCGGACGGTGACGTTGGAGACGCCGGCGCGTGCGAGGTTCTCGCCGGCGAAGCGGGCGAGGTCCGCGTCGATCTCGAGCGTGTCGACGTGCCGGCCGCGGTGGGCCAGCAGCGCCGCCATGTGCCCGGAGCCGGTGCCGATCTCGAGCACCGACTCGTGCTTGCGCACGCCGAGCTCCTGGAGGATGCGGGCCTCGACCTTCGGGGCGAGCATGCATTCGCCGGTGGCGCGGCCGCCGACGGTCAGCGGCACTTCCATGTCGGTGAAGGCCATCGTCCGGTACGCGGGCGGCACGAAGTCCTCGCGGTGCACGACCGACAGCAGGTCGAGGATGTCCTGGTCGAGCACGTTCCACGGCCGGATCTGCTGCTCGATCATGTTGTAGCGGGCGTGTTCGAAGTCCATGGTGTCCGTGTCCTCTCGCGTCAGGCCGAAGGCAGCGATTCTACCGGCTCGACCGCAGGCCGCCCCGTGATGCGGGCGGCCAGGTCGTCGAGCAGCGTGTACAGCACCGGCACCACCAGCAGCGTGAGCAGCGTCGAGGCGATCACGCCGCCGATCACCGCGTGGGCCATCGGGGCGCGCTGCTCGGCGCCCTCGCTGGTGGAGATCGCCAGCGGCAGCATGCCGAACACCATCGCCAGCGTCGTCATCAGGATCGGGCGCAGCCGGATCTCGGCGGCGGCGAGCAGCGCCTGCCCGCGTTCCATGCCGCGGCGGCGCTGCTGGTTGGCGAAGTCGATCAGCAGGATCGCGTTCTTCGTGACCAGGCCCATCAGCATGATGAAGCCGATCACCGAGAACATGTTCAGCGTCGAGCGCCAGGCCAGCAGCGCGAGCATCACGCCGATCAGCGACAGCGGCAGCGACACCATGATCGCGATCGGCTGGATGAAGCTGCGGAACTGCGAGGCGAGGATCATGTAGATGAACACGACCGCGAGCAGGAGCGCCTGCAGCGCATAGCCGAAGCTCTCCTGCATGTCCTTGGTCGCGCCGCCGGTCACGAACGCGTAGCCCGGCGGCAGCGTCACCGACTTGAGCCGGTTCTGGATCTCGAGGCCGACGGTGCCCGGGGCCGCGCCGTAGACGTTCGCGGTGATCGCGATCTCGCGCGTGAGGTTCTTGCGGTTGATCTGCGTCGGGCCCTCGGTGGCGACGAGCTTGGCGATCTGGCGCAGCGGCACCATGCGCGGGGCGCCGTCGGCGTCGGGCAGCGCGGACGCGACGGTCAGTCGCGCGAGGTCCTCGACGTCGCGCCGGCCCTCGATCGGCAGTCGGATGCGCACGTCGTAGTTCTCGTCGTCCGGCGCCTTCCAGGTGCTCGCCACTTCGCCGGCGAGCAGCGGGCGCAGCGCGCCGGCGACCTGCGCGACGCCCACGCCGAGGTCCGAGGCGAGGGCGCGGTCGACCTCGACGGCGATCGTCGGCTTGGCGGGCTTGGAGCTGGTGTCGAGGTCGACGACGCCGGGCACCTGGCGGATCTGCGCGACCGCGAGCGCGGCCAGCGACTCGAGCTGGCGCTGGTCCGGCCCCTGGACGCTGACCTCGATCTGCTTGTTGCCGAAGGTGCTGAAGACACCGAGGTTGGTGATGGTGATGCCGGCGATCCGCTCGATGCGCTCGCGCACCGGCGCCACCAGCTGCTTGACCGAGCGCGTGCGCTCGCTGCGGTCCTTCAGGCGCACGAACAGCGTCGCGTAGTTCTTGCCCTGCGTGGCGCCGGTGTTCACGGTCGCGTAGGTGAACACGACCTCGGGGAACTCGCGCAGCGCGGCGTCGACCTGGCGCGCCTTGTCGGCGGTGAGCTCGAGCGAGGAGCCCACCGGCGTGTAGAACTGCAGGTACATCTCGTTGTTGTCGGGCTGCGGCACGAACTCCGAGCCGATCAGGCGGCCCATCGCGAGCGCGGCCACCAGCGTGATCAGCGCGCCGACCATCGTCAGCCAGCGGTGCGCGAGGCCCCAGCGCAGCACCGCGACGTAGCCGTCCTCGAGGCCGCGCATCACCCGCTCGAAGCCGCGCAGCATGCGCGCGACCGGACCGCGGCCCTTGGCACCCTCGGCGTCCGGGTCGGGCCAGACCGCCGAGAGCATCGGGTCGAGCGTGAAGCTGATGAACATCGACAGCATCACCGCGAAGGCCACGGTCACGCCGAACTGCTTGAAGAACTTGCCGATGATGCCGCCCATGAAGCCCACCGGCAGGAACACCGCCACGATGGTGAGCGTCGTCGCCGTCACCGCCAGCCCGATCTCGGCGGTGCCGTCGAGCGCGGCCACCCGATGGTGCTTGCCCATCGCCTGATGGCGCACGATGTTCTCGCGCACGACGATCGCATCGTCGATCAGCAGGCCGACGCAGATCGACAGCGCCAGCAGCGTCACCAGGTTGATGGTGAAGCCCATCGCGTACATCACGAGGAAGGTGCCGATCAGCGAGATCGGCAGCGTCAGCCCGGTGATGACCGTCGAGCGCCACGACGACAGGAACAGGAACACGATCGCGACCGTCAGGATCGCGCCCTCGATGATGTTGCGCTGCACGCCCTTGACCGAGTTGCGGATCGAGGTCGACTGGTCGCGCACCACGCCGAGCCTGACGTCCGGCGGCAGCTGCTTCTTGAGCTCCTCGGCGATCCGCCGCACGTTGTCGACGACCGCGATGGTGTTCTCGCCCTGCGCCTTGACGATGTCGAGCGAGATCGCGCGCTGACCGTCGACGGTGGCGAGCGACTCGCGCTCCTCCTGGCCGTCGACCACGCGCGCCACCTGCCCGAGGTAGACCGGCTGGCCGCCGCGCCGCGCGACGACGATGCGCTCGAACTCCGCCACCGACTTGAGCCGCCCGCGGATCTGCACCGACTGCTCGCGCTCGCGGGTGACGATGCTGCCGGCCGGCAGCTCCTGGTTCTCGGCGCGCAGCGCGGCGAGCACCTGGTCGACGCCGACCTTCAGCGCCTCCATCTCGGCCGGGCGCAGCACGATCTGCACCTCGCGCCGCACGCCGCCGACGACGGTCACGCGGCCCACGCCGCGCGCGTTCTCGATGCGGCGCTTGACCACCTGGTCGGCGAGCGTGGTCAGCTCGCGCGCATCGCGGCTCGGCGACTGCACGGACAGCGAGATCACCGGCTGGTCGTCGGGGTTGAAGCGCGAGACGATCGGCTCCTTCACCTCCCGCTTGAAGGCCGCGCGCACCAGCGCCACCTTCTCGCGGACGTCCTGGGCGGCGCGTGCGGGCTCGGTCAGCAGGTCGAACTCGACGATCACCACCGAGACGCCCTCGTAGGAGCGCGAGGACACTCGGTTGATGCCGCTGACCGTGTTGACCTGCTCCTCGATCTTTCGGGTGACGTCGGTCTCGACGATCTCCGGCGAGGCGCCCGGGTACTCGGTCTGCACGACCACCACCGGGAAGCTCACGTCGGGGAACTGGTCGACCGCGAGCCGGTTGTAGGAGAACAGCCCGAGCACGACGAAGGCGAGCATCATCATCGTCGCCAGCACCGGGTTGCCGATCGAGATCCGGGTGAACCACATGGCGGTGTGCGCTCGCCTTCAGCGGCTGGCGGTCGGTGCGGCGGGGGCCGCCGACGCCGCGCCCGCCGCGCCCTGGGCCGGCGTGCCCGGCGA
>CAIUGQ010000441.1 GCA_903898725.1 uncultured Burkholderiales bacterium
GCCGGTGCTGTGGTGATCGACATGTCGCCGGGGTCGCGGGCGGGGAGTGCGGAGCTGGCGGGGCGCAGCGGCTGCAGCACGCCGCCGCCACTCTGCGGCAGCGCGGTCGGCCGGGCGGGCGCGGGGGCCGCCTTGCTGGCCGGGATCGCCGTCACTTGAGGCCCCGCCGAGAGCGGCAGCCAGCCGGCCTTGATCACGACCGCAGCCACGAGGGTGGTCGCGAGCACGCCCGCGGCGAACGCACCGGCGCCGATCACCCAGCGCGACGGGCCGTTGCCGCTGCGCGAGAGCCGGACCTCGGCCGCCGCCGCCGCCACGTCGCGCGCGCTGACGGTGTGCCGGCGAGCCATCGCGGCCGCCAGCAGCGCCTTGTCAGCGAGCACGTTGATGCGCCGGGGCACGCCCCCGGAGAGCTTGGCGATCGCGCGGACACCGGTCCCGGCGAACACCGGGTCGCCGGTCCAGCCGCAGGCCCGCATCTTGAAGTTCAGGTACTCGGAGACGTCGCTGAGCGTGAGTCGCTTCAGACGCACGCTGTGGGCGATCCGCGAGCGCAGCGCGTCCATGCCAGGCAGCGCGAGGTTGTGGTCGAGCTCTTCGGGGCCGAGCAGCACGATGCGGAAGGTCTCGGGGCCGACGTCGCGCTGCGACAGCAGGCGGATCTGCTCGAGCGTCTCGGGCGGCATCGCATGCGCCTCGTCGAGCAGCAGCACGACCGGACGGCCGGCGTCGTGCAGCTGGCCGAGCCGGCGACGCACCCGCATCGCGGCGTCTTCGGGATCCTGGCGGCTCACCTCGAGGCGCATCGCGTCGGCGAGCGCGAACCAGACCTGGTCGTTGGCCAGGGTCGGGTCACAGGTGTAGAGCACGGTGAACTGCCGGCCGAGGGCGCGTCCGATGTGGCGGCAGAGGGTGGTCTTGCCGGTGCCCGGCTCGCCGACGATCTTGACGATCCCGCGCTCGTTGCGCAGGACGTGCAGCGCCGCATCGACGGTCGCGCGCCGCGTGCCGCCGGTGTAGTAGGCGTCCGAGTCGGGCGTCACCGGGAAGGGCGCGACGGTGAGCGAGAAGTGCTTGAGGTAGAGCGAGGCAGCCATGCGGCGAAGTCTAGGGGAAGCCTGCCCGGGCGAAGACCAGAAAAGTCACGTCGAAACGGCTCGCCGGCCCCCGAATTGTGTCGAAGTGCCTCATGACGGCACTGTCATCGAAGTCACCCGGGTCGACGGCCCCTGCGGGCCGTCCGCCGTCCCGTTCAGCCGACGTGCCGGACGATCAGCGACACGCCGTCCGCGCCCTGCCAGGTGTCGCGCTGCAACTGGTAGGCCAGCAAGGCCTGGCGCGGCACCGGCTCGATCCGGCCGAACGCGATCGCGGCCATCCGACGGCCGCCGAGCCGCAGCTCGAGCTTGAGGTGCCGCTCCTTGATCAGCCTCTGCGACACCACTTCGAAGCGGTCGGCGAACAGCGGGGGCGGGAAGCCCTGGCCCCAGACCTCGTGGTCGATCTCGGAGAGTGTGTCGACGCTGATCTCCTCGGGGGCCAGCGGTCCGTCGGTCTCGAGCACCGGCGAGAACGAGGCCGGATCGGCGAGCTCGCGCACGGCCGCCTCGAAGGCGTCGCGCAGGCGTCCGAGGTCCGCCTCGGCCATCGTCAGGCCCGCGGCCATCGCGTGTCCGCCGAAGCGCATCAGGACGCCGGGCGCGCGGCGATCGACGAGGTCGAGCACGTCGCGCAGGTGCACGCCGGGAATCGAGCGTCCCGACCCCTTCACCGTGCCGGGCACGCGTTCGTCACGGGCCAGTGCGAGGGTCGGGCGACCGTGCCGCTCCTTGAGCCGCGAGGCGACCAGGCCGATCACCCCCTGATGCCAGCCCGGACGGAACGCGACCAGCGTGCGGCAGCCGGGGTCGGGTTCGCCCACGTCGGCCAGCGCCTCCTCGCGCATGTCGGTCTCGATCTCGCGCCGCTCCCGGTTCATCTCGTCGAGGTGGGTCGCGAGTGCCATCGCTCGGGTCTCGTCGTCTTCCAGCAGGCACTCGACGCCCATCGAGATGTCGGCGAGCCGGCCGGCGGCATTGATCCGCGGCCCGAGCGCGAAGCCGAGGTCCAGGCTGCCGAGCTCGCGCGGCTCGCGGCCCGCCAGGCGCAGGAGCGCCAGCAGGCCGGGGCGGGCGCGACCGGCCCGAAGGCGCTTGAGGCCGGCCGCCACGAGCAGCCGGTTGTTGCGGTCGAGGCGCACGACATCGGCGACGGTGCCGAGTGCGACCAGATCGAGCAGCTCGGCGATCGCGGGCTCGCCGCGGCCGGTCCATGCGCCCCGGGACCGCAGCTCGGCGCGCAGCGCGACCAGCACGTAGAACATCACGCCGACCCCGGCGAGATGCTTGCTGGGGAACGTGCAGCCCGGCTGGTTCGGATTGACCAGCGCGTCGGCGTCCGGCAGCGTCGGGCCGGGCAGGTGGTGGTCGGTCACCACGACCTGCAGCCCCGCGGCCCGTGCGCGGGCGACGCCCTCGAGGCTGGCGATGCCGTTGTCGACCGTGATCAGGACGTCGGGGCGTCCCAGGCGGGGATGCGCGAGCGCGACGTCGACGATCTCCGGCGTGAGGCCGTAACCGTGGTCGAAGCGGTTCGGGACGAGGTAGTCCACCACCGCGCCCATCATCCGCAGGCCCAGCACGCCGACCGCAACGCCGGTCGCGCCGTCGCAGTCGTAGTCGCCGACGACGAGCAGCCTGCGTCGTGCCGCGATCGCGTCGGCGAGCAGGCGGGCGGCCTGGTCGGCACCCCGCAGCAGCTGGGGCGCGAGCAGGTCGGCCGGGCCGCCGCCGATCGAGCCCAGCCCTTCCACGCCGCGCCCGGCATAGAGGCGGGCCATCAGCGGCGAGACGCCCGCCGCCGTGAGGGTCGCGAGCGCACGCGGGTCGACACGACGAAGGGCGAGGCGGGGCGGTTCGATCATCCGGGCAGGGGGTGGTGGAGGCGGCGGGGCAGGGGGCTGTGCAGGGCGCGGCGGCCACGGTCGTTCGAGCGGGGCACGTCAGGCAGCGTCCAGGCCGCCGGCAGCGGGCTCGGCGAGCAGTGCCGCCGGATCCGGACGCCGCCAGAACCGCCAGTCGGCGCGCGGCGAGACGGCGAGTTCGCGCCAGCCGGCGTCGCCGGCGAGCACGAGGCGCGCGCCCCGCAGCCAGGGGCCTTCGGCGCGCGCCATCGGCGCGAAGACCGAGGTCTCGAGCGCACGCCAGGCCTCGGCCCAGCGCTGCGGGTCGCCAGCCAGCTGCGCGGCCAGCAGCCGATCGTCGACGTGCAGCGTCCCGTCGCGGCTGGCGAGCTGCGTTGCGGCACCGAGATCGCGGACCGCGAGCCGTGCGGCGAGTTCGGCCTCGGGCGTGGCGGGCGGCACCCGACCCTCGATCCACAGGCTGTTGACGGTCGGCAGGCGCGCCGCCTCGCGCCTCGAGTTGACCGCATGCTCGTGCCAGGTCATCTGCACCTCGTTGAGCAGCCGGCGCCACCGTCTGACGTCCTCGCCGGTCGGCTGCCAGGCGTCGATGTTGCGGCCGACCGCGCCGGAGAGCGGCCGGGTCGCCAGCCTGAGTGGGCGTGCCGGGTCGAGTTCGCGCAGGTACCAGCGTGTCGGGCCGGGGCGCTCGAGAGCGAGCCCGTCCTCGGCGAACAGCGGCTCGATGGCCGCGGCGAGCGACCCGGCATCGTCTGCGCTCAGCGCCAGCAGCTCGGGGTCCGTGAGCACGAGGTGGTCCCGGCCCACATGCAGATGCACCGGATCGATCCGCCAGGCGGCGCTCGGCACGGCATCGACGAGCGCCGCGCACGCGGCGAGCGCCGCATCGCCGGGCAGCCCGAGCCGGGCGCGGAGCCAGCGTTCATGACCGGGATCCGAGGCGGGGCGCGCCTCGGGTCCGGCCTGGGCGAGCATCCGTGCACGCCGCGAGAGCGCGGTCCAGCCCGGCGCCGAGGCGAGCGCGGCGATCCGGTCCGCACCGATCCAGCCGGGGTCCGCGAGCGCGGCGGGCAGCAGCAGCGTGGGCGTCGGCGCGCTCATCGCGGCGGCCGGTGCGCGCGGTGGCGGGCGTCCATGGGCCCATTCTACCGGCCCGCCCGGCGGGTCCCGGCCTGGCTTCGGCGAGTGTCCGGAGGCCTCCGCGGGCGCCGATGCGGTTGTGGCACACTGCGCCGTCCCGTCTGCGGGGCGCCCCTCGGCGTCTCGAACCGAACCCGCCTCCAGCACCCGTGAACGTACCGTTCGAGCTCGCCGTCGGCCTGCGCTACACGCTCAGCGGACGGCGCGCGGGCCGTCGAAACGGCTTCATCTCGTTCATCTCGGCGCTGTCGGTCGCGGGCATCGCGCTGGGGGTGGCCGCGCTGATCGTCGTGCTGTCGGTCATGAACGGCTTCCAGAAGGAAGTCCGTGACCGGATGCTGTCGGTGCTCTCTCACATCGAGGTGATCGCCACCGACAAGCCGATGCTCGACTGGTCGGCGGTGCTCGCGCAGGCCCGTCTGAATCCCAGGGTGGTGTCCGGTGCGCCGTACGTGGCGGGGCAGGCGATGCTCACGCGCGACGACAGCGTGCGCGGCGTGCTGGTCCGCGGCATCGACCCCGCGCTCGAGCCGAAGGTCTCCGATCTCGGCACGCAGATCGTGCAGGGCCGTCTCGACAACCTCGTGCCCGGAGAGTTCGGCATCGCCATCGGACGGGTGCTCGCCCGGCAGATCGGCGTCGAGCTCGGCGACCGGATCGCGCTGATCGCACCGCAAGGCACGGTCACGCCCGCCGGCGTGGTGCCGCGCGTGCGCCAGTTCACCGTCGTCGCGGTCTTCGAGTCCGGCCACTTCGAGTACGACTCGACGCTGGTGCTGACCGCGCTCGAGGATGCCGGCAAGCTCTTCCGGGTCGAGGGCGTCTCCGGGCTGCGCCTGCGCACGACCGACATGCAGGAGGCGCCGCGCGTCGCGAGCGAGCTGATGCGCACGCTCGATCCGAGCCTCTTCGCGCGCGACTGGTCCCGCGAGAACCGCAACTGGTTCGCCGCCGTGCAGATCGAGAAGCGGATGATGTTCATCATCCTCACCCTGATCGTCGCGGTCGCCGCGTTCAACCTGGTCTCGATGCTGGTGATGACCGTGACCGACAAGCGCAGCGACATCGCGATCCTGCGCACCCTGGGTGCCGCCCCCCGCTCCGTGATGGCGGTGTTCGTGGTGCAGGGCGCGCTCGTCGGCCTGCTCGGCACCCTGATCGGCGTGAGCCTCGGCACGCTGCTCGCCCTGAACGTCGGGCCGGTGGTCGCCTCGATCGAGCGGCTGTTCGGCTTCCAGGTGCTGCCGTCGGGCGTGTACTTCATCAGCTATCTGCCGAGCGACCTGCACTGGTCCGACGTGATCACGATCGGGCTGACCTCGAGCGTGCTCGCGTTCGCCGCGACGATCTACCCGAGCCTGCGCGCCGCGAGTGTCCGGCCGGCCGAGGCGCTGCGCTATGAGTGAGCCGCAGCGCGGGGCGGGTGCTGCCGCGGCGGCGCAACCGGACGACGACGGGCCGGTGCTGTCGTGCCGTGGCGTGGTGCGGCGCTACGAGTCCGGCTCGGCCAGCCTGGCGGTGCTGCAGGGTGTGGATCTCGACGTCGCGCGAGGCGAGCGGGTCGCGATCGTCGGCGCATCCGGGTCCGGCAAGAGCACGCTGCTGCACCTGCTGGGCGGGCTCGACGCATCGAGCGAGGGGCAGGTGCGCCTGGCCGGCGCGCGGCTGGACCGGATGACCGAGTCGCAGCGCGGCGACGCCCGCAACCGGCTGCTCGGCTTCGTCTACCAGTTCCACCACCTGCTGCCCGAGTTCACCGCGCTCGAGAACGTGGCGATGCCGCTGCGCATCCGGCGCATGCCGAGCGCACAGGCCTCGCGCCTCGCCGCGGCGATGCTGGGCGAGGTCGGCCTGTCCGCGCGCCTCGAGCACCTGCCCGGCATGCTGTCGGGCGGCGAGCGTCAGCGGGTGGCGCTGGCGCGCGCGCTGGTCACCGATCCGGTCTGCGTGCTGGCCGACGAGCCGACCGGCAACCTCGACCGGGGCACCGCGCGGCAGATGTTCGACCTCCTCGAGCGTCTGAGCCGCGAGCGCAGGACCGCCTTCGTCGTCGTCACCCACGACCTCGAGCTCGCCGGGCGCGCCGACCGCGTGCTCGCGCTGCGCGAAGGTCGGCTCGGTCCGGCCTGAGCCGCTCGGGCGGCGCGACGACATGCTCGTCGACACCCACTGCCACCTCGATGCAGCCGAGTTCGACGCGGACCGCGATGCGGTCGTCGCGCGCGCGGTCGAGGGCGGCGTCGCCCGGATCGTGGTGCCGGCGGTCGGCGCGTTCGACTTCGGCGCGGTGCGCGCGCTGGCCGACCGGCACGACTGCGTGCGCTATGCGCTCGGCATCCACCCGATGTACGTCGACCGGGCCGAGGACGCCGACCTCGACGCGCTGCGCCACGCGGTGGACGCGGCACGGGGCGATCCGCGGTTCGTCGCCATCGGCGAGATCGGGCTCGATCACTTCGTGCCCGGTCTGGATCGCGCACGCATGGAGCGATTCTTCGTCGAACAGCTCCGGCTTGCGGTCGAGGTCGGGCTGCCGGTGATCCTGCACGTGCGCCGCGCCCAGGACAGCGTCCTCAAGCAGCTGCGCCGATTCAGGCCGGTCGGTGGGATCGCGCATGCGTTCAACGGCAGCGAACAGCAGGCTGCCGCCTTCGCCGGGCTCGGCTTCGCGCTCGGCTTCGGCGGAGCGATGACCTATTCGCGGGCCCTTCAGATCCGCCGGCTCGCGGCCAGCGTGCCGATCGAGTCGGTGGTGCTCGAGACCGACGCGCCCGACATCGCGCCCGAGTGGCGCTGGCGCGGGCGCAACGAACCCGGCGAGCTGCCGCGGATCGCGTCGGTGTTCGCCGATCTGCGCGGCGTGACCGTCGAGGCCGCGATCTCGGCGACCGGGACGACGGCGGCCCGAGTCCTCCCCGGCCTGGCCCGCTGAGCGGGGCGCGCCCGACGCCCGATCGGGGCCGGGCCCGTCGGGTCGACGGCACGACGGTCCGGCGCGCTGCCTGCACAGACCTCCGACCTAGGCCCTGCGCCCGATTGCGTGGCGCCTGCAGCGACGCGAGCATCGGAGACGATGACGCGATCGCCTCTGTCCTGGGCGCTGGCGCCCGCGGTGATCGCCGCGGTGCTGCTGCTGCAGACACGCGCCTCGCTGCCGGCCCAGGGCTGGCGCGCGGCGGCGCTCGCGCTCGCCATCGTCGCGCTGCTCGCTGCACGCACGGCACGCCGACGGGCCTCCCGGTCGGCCACCTGGCTCGTCGTGGCGGGCATCGCGGCCCTGGCCTGGGCGCTGGCCGCCGAGCGCGCGGCGCAGCGTCTCGACGAGCGCCTGCCCGCGGCGCTGGAGGGTGTCGAGCTCACGGTCCGGGGCGTCGTCGACGAGCTGCCTGCGGCGCTGCAGCGGGGTCAGCGCTTCGGTTTTCGCGTCGAGGGCTGCGAGGCCTCGGCCGCTGCCGGCTCCGGCGGTGCCGTGGATCCGGAGCCCGAGGTCGACGCCGCGTCCGCCGGGCCGCGCGCAGCGGATGCAGCCTGCGCCGTGCCGCCGCGGCTGTCCCTGAGCTGGCAGTCGAGCCTGCGCCGATTCGAGCCCGTGCCGCCCCCGCTGCGGGCGGCCCAGCGCTGGTCGCTCACTCTGCGCCTGAAGCGTCCGCATGCGCCGATCAACCCCGATGCCTTCGATCGCGAACTGCGCTGGCTGCAGGAAGGCATCGGTGCGGTGGGCACGGTGCGCAGCGGCCGTCTGATCGACGAGCGGGTCGACGAGCCGGTGCTGCTTCGCGAGCGGCTGCGGGGGGCGGTGAGGGCGGCGATCTACGAGGCGGCCGGCCCGGGTCGCCAGCGCGAGGCGGGTGTGCTCGCCGCGCTCGCGATCGGCGACCAGGCCGCGATCGATCCCGAGCTCTGGACGGTGTTCAACCAGACGGGGGTGGCGCACCTGATGTCGATCTCCGGGCTGCACATCACGATGGTCGCCGCACTCGGCGGCACGGTCGCCGCCTGGGCCTGGCGGCGTCGGCTCGTGGCGCGTGCCGGACTGGCGCTGTACCTGCCCGCCCGGGCGGCGCGGCTGATCGCCGCGGTCGCGGTGGCCTTCGCCTACGCGGGGCTCGCCGGATGGGGCATCCCCGCCCAGCGGACCTGCTTCATGCTCGGTGCGATCGCGATGCTGGTGGCGGGCGGGCGCACCGGCTCGATCGGTGCAGCGCTCGGGGCGGCCGCCACCGCGATCGTGCTGATCGATCCGTGGTCTCCGCTGGCAGCGGGTTTCTGGCTGTCGTTCGGTGCCGTGCTGGCGATCGTCTGGGCGAACGTCGGGGTGACGCTGCAGGTGGGCCGGTTCGCGCGCGCGGCAGCGGCGGCGCTTCGCACCCAATGGGCCGCCAGCCTCGCGCTGCTGCCGCTCGGCGCCTGGTTCTTCGCGTCGGTGTCGCTGATCGGGCCGCTCGCCAACGCGGTCGCGATTCCGCTGGTCAGTGCCGTGGTCACGCCGCTCGCCCTGGCGGGGGGCGCGCTGGCGCTCGGCTCGACCGCGCTCGCGGCGTGGCTCGTCGTGCCGGCGGCGATGATGCTGTCCGCGCTGATCGACGGCCTTCAGGTCCTCGCCGCGCTGCCGGGTGCATCGATCGCGGTGCCGCGGCCCGGGCTCGCGGTCCTGCTCGCCACCAGCGCCGGCTGCGCGCTGCTGCTCGCCCCCGCGGGCCTGCCGCGGCGCGCATGGGGCGCGATCGCGCTGCTGCCGCTCGCCACCGTGCCGCTCGTGCGGCCCGACGACGGCGAACTGCGCCTGACGGCGCTCGACGTCGGACAGGGCACCGCTGCGGTCGTGCAGGTCGGCGACCGGACGCTGGTCTACGACACCGGCCCGACCTCCGGTCCGAGGTCGGATGCCGGTGCCCGGGTGATCGTGCCCTGGCTGCGTGCGATCGGCGTCGCACGTCCGGACGCGGTGGTGGTCTCCCATCTCGACAACGACCACTCGGGCGGCGCCTTGTCACTGCTGCGCGCGATGCCGCCCGACTGGTTCGCCTCGTCGCTGCCGGACACGCATCCGATCCCGGCGGCGGCAGGACGGGCCCTGCGCTGTCGACGCGGCGAGCGCTGGCGCTGGGGCGATGCCGAGTTCGAGTGGCTGCATCCGGCGGACCCGCCGGAGCCGTCGCGCGGGTCGCCGACCAATGCGGTGAGCTGCGTGCTGCGGGTGCGCCACCCGGCCGGCACGCTGCTGCTGCCCGGCGACATCGAAGCCGCTCAGGAACGGAACCTCGTCGCGCTGTTCGGCGCCGAAGGCCTGGCGGCCGATGTGTTGCTGGTGCCCCACCACGGGAGCGCGACCTCGTCGACCGAGGGGTTCGTCGACGCGGTCTCGCCGCGCTGGGCGATCGTCCAGGCGGCGTACCGCAGCCGCTTTCGCCATCCGCATCCCAGGGTCGTCGAACGCTACGAACGTCGCGGCATCACGCTGCTGCGCAGCGATGCCGACGGGGCGGTGCAGCTACGGCTGAGGGTCGGCGAGGCGCCGCGCATCCTCCGCAGTCGGCACGAGCCCGCGCGCTACTGGCGCATCGCGGTGCCGCCGTGAGCCGCGGTGGGGCTCACGGCCGCCGTCTCACTGCGCGGTCCAGCCGCCGTCCATGGTCCAGGCCGCGCCACGCACCTGTTCGGCGGCGGGGGAGCAGAGGAAGGCGGCGAGCGCGCCGAGCTGCTCCGGGGTGACGAACGCCTTGGACGGCTGCTTCTCGCCGAGCAGCGACTCGCTGGCAGCGGCCGGCGTCAGACCGCGTTCCGCGACGCGGGCATCGATCTGCTTCTGGACCAGCGGCGTCAGCACCCAGCCGGGGCAGATGGCGTTGCAGGTGACGCCGGTCAGGGCGGTCTCGAGCGCGACCACCTTCGTCAGCCCGACGATGCCGTGCTTCGCAGCGACGTACGCCGACTTGTCGGCCGAGGCGACGAGGCCGTGCGCCGACGCGATGTTGACGATGCGTCCCCAGTTGCGGGCCGTCATCGTCGGCAGCGCGAGGCGGGTCGTGTGGAAGGCGGCCGTCAGGTTCAGCGCGATCACCGCGTCCCATCGCTCGGGCGGAAAGCTCACCACCGGCGACGTGTGCTGGATGCCGGCGTTGTTGACGAGGATGTCCAGTCCGCCGAGCGCCTCGCAGCGCTTCATCAGCGTCTCGATGTCGGCCGGCTTCGTCAGGTCGCCGCCCGCGAAGGCGACGGCCACGCCGAACTCGGCAGCGAGCCCGGCGCGCAGCGACTCGATCGCATCCGCATCGCCGAAGCCGTTGAGGACGATGCCGCTGCCCTGCGCGGCGAGGGCGCGGGCGATGCCCAGGCCGATGCCGCTGGTGGAACCGGTGACGAGAGCCAACTTGCCTGCCAGCATGGGGACGATCCTCTGTGGGATGGGGGAAGGGGAGGGGACGAGGCTGCTACCATCGCGGATTCTATCGTTCGGCACATGGCAATCGCCGTGCTGCCGCCCGCTCGAGCCCGGCGTGTCCGCCTGGCGTCCTGTCCTCCTGCCTTCCTGTCCGACCGTCCGATCCCCATGCCTGTCGCCGACGAACCCGAACTGCGCTCCGTCACCTGCGCCCATCCGGGCGGCCTGCACCGCATGGCCTACTGGCAGTGGGGCGAGGCGGACAATCCGAGCGTCGTGGTGTGCGTGCACGGCCTGACCCGCAGCGGACGCGACTTCGACGCGCTGGCTCGCCGCCTTGCCACGAGGCATCGGGTGGTGTGTCCCGACATCATCGGCCGGGGGGCCTCCGAGCGTGTCGCGCAGCCGATGCTCTACCAGGTGCCGCAATACGTCTCCGACTGCGTGACGCTCGTGGCTCGTCTGGACGTGCCGTCGGTGGCCTGGGTCGGCACCTCGATGGGTGGGCTGATCGGCATGGTGCTGGCCTCGCTCGATGGCGCACCGCTCTCGCGCCTGCTGCTCAACGATGTCGGTCCGGTGCTGTCCGTCGCAGGGCTGTCGCGGATCCGCGATTACGTGGGGGCCGATCCGGTCTTCGCCTCGTTCGAGGAAGGCGAGGCCGCGGTGAGGCGGCTGGCTGCCGACTTCGGTCCGCTGACCGATGCGCAGTGGCGGGTGTTGACCCGGCACACGGTCGTGCAGCGTGACGGCGCGTGGCGCCTGCACTATGACCCGCGGATCGCCGAGCCCTTTCGCGCGATGCCGGTGGAGGCGCCCGACCTGTGGCCGATCTACGACCGCATCGCCTGTTCGACATGGATCGTGCGCGGCGCGCGCTCCGACCTGCTCTCCGATGCGGTGGCGGACGAGATGACGCAGCGCGGCCCGCGGGCCCATCGCGTGGATGTCGCAGGCGTCGGCCACGCGCCGACCTTCCTCCCGGACGATCAGATCGCGATCGTCGAGGCCTTCCTCGACGCCTGAGCGCTGCGACCCGAACCTTTTCCAACCCGGCTGCCCGCTGCGTGCGGACGGCCCATCAGAGAGCGAGCCCCCAGATGAGCATCAAGCGCCTGCACGTCGGCCCCCGCATGTCCGAAGCCGTGGTCCACAACGGCACCGTCTACCTCGCCGGCCAGGTGGCCGCGGATCCGAGCCAGGACACTGCCGGCCAGACGAAGCAGATCCTCGACGCGATCGACAGCCTGCTGGCCGAATGCGGCACCGACAAGACCAAGATCCTGTCGGCTCAGATCTTTCTCGCCGACATCGCCGACTTCGCCGCGATGAACTCGATGTGGGATGCGTGGGTGCCTGCCGGCCACACGCCGGCCCGAGCCACCGTCGAGTCCAAGCTCGCCGCGCCGAAGTACCGCGTCGAGATCAAGGTCGTCGCCGCGGCCTGAGGCATCCGGTGCCCGACGCCGCCCGGTTCCGCCGGGTAGGCCGGTTCCGCCGGCTAGACCGGCAGGTGGGCGGGGCTGCCGCCCGCCCCCCGCCGGTCAGCGCCAGCCGGCGCGATCGATGATCTTCGCGGCGGTGACCTGGGCGCGGCCCACCGATCCGATCGGCAGGGTGTCGGCCTTGAACTGCCCGAGCGAACTCAGCACCGGATTGTTCATCGGCGCCGAGGGCACTGCGGGCCACTCGTTGTTCCCGTCGGCCAGATAGGCCTGGGCCGAGTCGCTCGCGAGATATTCGAGGAACTTCACCGCGGCCGCGCGGTTCGGTGCATTGCGCATCACGCCGCCGCCCGAGACGTTGACGTGTGTGCCCCAGGTCTGCTGATCGGGCCAGACCATCCCGATCTTCGCGACCGCGTCCTTGTCCGCTGCAGCCTCCGATCGCATCATCCGCACGAGGTAGTAGGTGTTGGTGAGCGCGACGCCGCACTCGCCGGTGGCCACGGCCTTGATCTGGTCGGTGTCGCCGCCCCGGGGCGAGCGGGCGAAGTTCGCGACCACGCCGCGTGCCCACGACTCGGCCTTCGCCTCGCCGAGGTGTTCCGACATCGCGCCGATCAGCGACAGCATGTACGGATGGGTGCCTGAGCGCGTGCAGACCTTGCCCTTGAGCGTGGGCGAGGCGAGGTCCGCGTAGTTGCGGACCTGATCGGGTGAGACGCTCGCCTTGTTGTAGACGATCACGCGCGCGCGCGTCGAGAACGCGAACCACTCGGCACCCTGGCCGTCGTCCTTGCCGCGCAGGTGCGCCGGGATGCGCGACTCGAGCGTCTGCGATCGCACCGGCTGGAACATCCCGTCGATCTGGGCACGCCACAGCCGCGCGGCATCGACGAGCAGCAGCACGTCGGCAGGCGTGTTGCGTCCTTCGTTGCGCAGCCGCTCGAGCAGTGCCTCGTCGCCGGCCTCGATCCGGTTGATCCTGATCCCTGTCCGTTTGGTGAAGTCGCTGTAGAGCGCCTCGTCGGTCTGGTAGTGGCGCGCCGAGTACAGGTTGAGCACGGCATCGGCTGCGGCAGCCGGCAGGGCGAGGAGCGTGCCGGCGAGCGCGGCGACGGCGAGCAGGCCTCGGCGGGGGGGCAGGTGGGGCATCGGCAGGCGCACAGGAGGAAGCGGTTCAGCGAGTCTAGGCGAACCGAGACGCTAATGCAAGTGCGAATGCGAAAGATTCGTATTACTGAATCGACCCGAAGAACAGAGGACCTCGAGCGTCCTCGCGGCGCCGGTCAGTTGACGTAGAGGTTCGGGATGCGCTGGCGCGGTCCGCCACGGGCGGCGGCCGCATCGCCGTCGGCGCGGACGGCCACGGCGATCGGCCGGGCCCGTCCGGTGTTCCGGGCGACAGGGGCCGGTCGCGGCGTGGCCCGAGCCATGCGGGTGGTGGCGCGGGGCGCCGGCTGAAGCGAAGGTTCGACCACCGCCGACCTCACCGACGACGGGACTGCGGTCGGGGTGACTGCGGCCGATGCGCTCGGGACGGGTACGCCCGCGCTGGTCGGGCCGGTCGCGCTGCCCGCGACCAGCACCCGGCGGGCGCCATCGAAGCGGCGCACCCAGTAGTCGGACCCGAGATTCTCGACCCGGATCGAGCCGCCGCTCGAGGGTGCGTGGACGAACTGGTTGTTGCCGATGTAGATGCCGACGTGAGAGAAGGCACGGCGCAGGGTGTTGAAGAACACCAGGTCGCCCGGTTGGAGCTCCGTCGTCGCGATGCTGCCGCCAACGCGGCTGATCTCCTCGCTTCGGCGCGGAAGCGGGAGCCCCAGGGTCTCGTGGAACACCAGCCGTACCAGTCCGCTGCAATCCAGTCCGGTGTCGGGCGAGTTCCCGCCGAACTGATACCGGACCCCGAGCAGCGACAGCGCCCGGAACACCACTTCGGCGCCGGCCTCGGCGACGATCGTCGCCATGCCTGCCGAGGGGGTCGCCGGGGACGGTTCGTCGGCCGCAACCGGCCGTCCGGACAGCATGAGATACGCGACAACGGCAAGCGCCGTTGCGCGGCTCAAACGGTCCATCGGGCGCCATGAACGTCGCATCGGGGCCGAGCCTAGGAGAAAATTCCGGCACTGTCAAAACTTCCGACACGCTGCACAGCGACCTCTTGGACGCAACACCCTCCCGAATCGATGCCATGGCCGGCGCGCCCGGCCCGTCGGCCGCCGCGAGCGCTCCGGGCGCGTCGGTACTCGTCGTCGACGACTCGCGCTTCGTGCGGGCGTCGCTCGTGCGGGGACTCACCGGCCGCTTCCGCATCCAGCAGGCCGAGTCAGGCGAGCGGGCCTGGGAGCTCCTGCTCCTGGACGATTCGATCGGCGTCGTGCTGAGCGACCTCAGCATGCCCGGCATCGACGGCTTCGAGCTGTTGCGCCGGGTGCGCGGCTCGATGCTCGAGCGGGTTCGGGAGCTGCCATTCGCCATGCTGTCGGGCTCCGACGATGCCGCCCAGCGCGAGCGGGCGCTGGCGCTCGGCGCCGACCGCTTCGTCGTCAAGGGCGATGGTGTCGGAGAACTCGCCGACTGGATCGAAGAGCGGCTGAGTGCGGCCCGCGAGGCCTCCGCGGACGCGCCGGTCCCTGTCGGTGTCAGGGCATCGGAGGCCGCCGCTCCGGCTGCCGCGGTGCCGGCGCAGCCGCCGATCACCCTAGCCGCTGCCGCTGCCGCTGCCGCTGCCGCTGCCCCCGCCACCGCCACCGCCACCGCCACCGCCACCGC
>CAIUGQ010000442.1 GCA_903898725.1 uncultured Burkholderiales bacterium
CGCCATCTGCAGGTGCTCGCGCAGGGTGGGCAGCAGCTTCGCCGCCCACTGCCTGAGTTCGGCGTCCTGCCCCATCCGCGCCTGGCGATCGAAGCGCGCCACCGCCTTCTGGTGTTCGGCGATCTGGCCCCGCATGTAGGCACGGTCGAAGTCGACGCCGGAACGCGTCTGCAGCGCGTCCATCTCCTTGCGGTGGCGCAGTGCGGGTTCGCCCGGCGGTGTGATGCGTCGCGCGGACGCGAGCTTCGCCAGCTCGTCGTTCGCGGTGTCGTGGTCGTCGATCATCCGCTGCGCGAACAGCCTGACCCTCGGGTCCCGCGCCCTCTGCACGGCGAGCTTGCCCGCCTGCACCGTGGCCACGCCCGACTCGGCGGCCTGGTCGACGAACATGCGATCGGCGCTGGACAGCGTCCCGGCGGTGGTGCCGCCGGGTCCGGCGGCATCGCGTGCGGCCGGGGTCGGCATGCCGTTGGGCGCAGCGGCGGCGGCCCCGATGCCGGGCGAGGCCGAGCCCTGTGACCAGGCGGCGCTCGCGCCGCCCAGGGTGGCGGCGATCGCCGCGGCCAGCAGCGTCGGGGTGAGGCGTTTCATGGAGGTGAGTCTCGCGTGTTCGGTTCGGACTCCCGGGACAGGCAGTCGGCGTGCCCGCAGCGGGGGCGGGAACGCTGTTTGCGTCCAGGGTGCCGTGCACCCCAGGAGAGGCCATGAGCGCGCACAGCACCCTCGATCCCGACGCCTTCCCGGCGGCCGGCCCGATCCGTCCGCCCGGACACGACGTCGGCTCGCTCGGCCCGAGCCACCTGTCCGATACCGGCGCCGACAGCCGAGGTGCCGGTGCCTACGGTGCCGCGGTCCTCGGCGCCGACGGCGACTCGGTCGGCACCGGGGTCGACCCCTCGGTGTCCAGGCGAAGCGACGGCCGTGTCGGGACCGACATCGGCTTCGATCGGGTCGTGGGCCCGGGCGAGGCCGGGCTCGGGCGCGGTCTGGACCAGGCCGAGGAGGCACGACTCGGCGAGACCGACGAGGCCCGGGCAGGTCCCGACGGCATCGGCGATGGCATCGAGATGCAGCGCGACCCAGAGGACTCAGGTGATCCGGATGACCCGGACCTGCCTGACGAGCCCGAGGAGTCGGACGATCCGGACGACCTCGGCGACCTCGGCGACCTCGGCGACCCCGACGACCCGGACGCGCGCTGAGTCGTCGGTCGTCCGGTCACTCGTCGCCGGCGAGGGGCGAGGCGGTGCCGCGCCCGAAGCGACGCTCGAGCAGATCCGCATCGTCGAAGTGGCGCCGACCGACGAACGCGGTCGCATGCCGTCCCCACTGGCGCATCGAGCCGGCATCGGCGATGCCCATCGGCCAGAACAGCCACCGTTCGGCCCGTTCGGTGCCGCGCACCCGTCCGCGCGGATCGAAGAGGCTCCTGCTGCCCCCGGCAGGGTCCGGGAGCGTGCGGAGCAGGTCATCGTCGACGAGGGCGTAGCCCGCATCGGCCGGCTGCGTGTCGTCGACGGTGTCGATCCCTTCGACGGCGTGGGTACGGGCGGCGAGCCGCACGCGCACCCGGGCACCGGGCGGCACCTCGCGCAGCACCGCGGGCGAGAACGCCCATTCTTCGGAGGGATCGGGCGCGGGCCGCGCCCGGCGCGCGCCCACCGGCACGAAGAGGTGCCAGCAGCCGCAGGCGTGGATCGAGTCCACCATCGCGACGCGGCCGCGGTCGTCGAGGGTCAGCCGCAGCATCACGCCATCGAGATGTCCGGCCAGCAGATCGACCGGACCGACGGGCGCGCGTCGTGGGAACCAGGCGGTGTAGACGAGCTGCACGCGCACGGCGCCCTCCCAGCGGGTGTAGGCGAGGCGGGCGTAGACCTGCGGCTGCGCGGTGTCGACCCGCACGCGATCGTCTCCATCCCGCAGCAGCCGGCCGAAGCGGTCGTCCTCGCCGGAGCCGGCCAGCGCGAACACCGGGGCGTGCGCGGCGAGCAGCGCCTCGCGGCGGGCGGCACCCAGCATCGGCACGCCCAGCGCGTCGAGCTCGGTGCGCGGCGGCGCGCCGCTCGCGGGGGCAGGCGGCCCGCCGTGCTCGCGCGCCGGCGCGAAGCGCCGCGTCCCCTCCGCGATGCGGCCTGCATGTCGGGCGAACGAGGCCTGCATCGCCGCTTCCTCGCGGCGCACGCCTGCACCGAAGGCGAGCGCGGCGACGGGATAGAGCCCGAGCACGCGCTGCCAGTCGACATAGTCGTCCGGAACCCGCACCGCGGCGCGCAGGCGGGCGAGCGCGTCCGCATCGGCCGCGAAGGATCCGGTCTCGATCCGGCCGCAGCGCTCGATCGCGGCGGCGATCGGCTGCGGGGCCACCGTGGCGGCGATCGCCGAGCGCTGCGCCTCGGGCAGGTTCGCGAGCTCGATGCGGCGCGCCTCCGCGTCGGCGGCGCGCAGCCGCTCGAGCCAGGCGCTCACCGCCTGTGGCGCGAGCGGCTCGGTGGCGAACGACGCCTCGAAGCGGCCCGCGCGCAGCCAGCGTGTCCCGGCGACGCGGGTGGATTGGGCGTCGCCCGTGCCGGCCCGACCGACCGCCTCGTCGAGCGTGTCGGCCAGCGCCCGGCAGGCCGCGTCGGTCGGCACCCCCGTGCCGACCGCAGCGCCCGGCAGGCCCGTGCAGGCGCCCAGCAGCGTCAGGCAGGCGAGCGACACGGCGGTCAGACCAGAGCGGACGGGCATCGGCAGGGAAGGGGCGACTCGGAGGGCCGATGCTAGGCCCGGCGAGCGCGGCGCGCCACTCCGGATGCAGCGAGGCGACCTGCTAGAGTCACGGCCCAGTCGAGAGCGGGGCGGGACGATCGATGGACGGGCGATGGACGGTGTGACGGCGAGCGCGGGCCGGGCGGTCGGGCTGGTGCTCGATGGTGACGGCGCGCTGTGGTCGATCGTCGGACTGAGCCTGCAGGTCAGCGGCCTGGCCACGCTGCTGGCGGCGGTGATCGCGCTGCCCGTCGCCGCGTGGCTCGCCCTGACGCCCTTCCCGGGGCGCGGCGCGGTGATCGCCGTGCTCAATGCGCTGATGGGGCTGCCGGCGGTGGTTGTCGGTCTGCTCGTCTACCTGCTGCTGTCGCGCGCCGGCCCGCTCGGTCCGTTCGGCCTGCTCTTCACGCCGACCGCGATGGTCATCGCGCAGTCGATCCTGGTGCTGCCGCTGGTGGCCGCGCTCGGGCGGCAGACGCTCGAGGACACGCTCGCCGAATGCGGGCCGTATCTGCGTTCGCTCGGCGCGAGCCGCCTGCAGACCATCCGCACGCTGCTCTGGGAGGGGCGCTTCTCGCTGTTCACCGCGGTGCTCGCCGGGTTCGGGCGCGCGGCGGCGGAGGTCGGCGCGGTGATGATGGTCGGCGGCAACATCGACGGCGTCACCCGCGTGATGACGACCGCGATCGCGCTCGAGACGAGCAAGGGCGACCTGCCACTGGCCCTCGGACTCGGTCTGGTGCTGCTCGCCGTCGTGGTGGCGGTCAACGCGTGCGCATTCGGCGTGCGGCAGTATGCGGTCCGTCGGTTCGGCTGAACCGCCGCCGCCCGGCGACGGCGCGGTGCTCCGGCTGCGCGGCGTCGGGCTGCGCGCGGGCACGGTCGACGTGCTGTCCGGGGTCGATCTCGAGGTGCCGCTCGCCGGCCGCACGGTGGTGGTGGGCCCGAACGGCGCGGGCAAGAGCACGCTGCTCGCCGTGATGCACGGTGTGCTCGCGGCGTCATCGGGCACGATCGGCGGCGTCGATGCGCAGGGCGCGGCCTGTCGGCCGCGGCTCGCCCTCGTGTTCCAGCGTCCGGTCATGCTCCGGCGCAGTGCCCGCGCGAACGTCGAGCATGCGCTGTCGATCGCCGGACTGCCGGTGTCGGAGCGCGCGGCCCGGGCCGACGCCGCGCTTGCCGACGTCGGGCTCGCCTATGCGGCCGGGCGGCCCGCACGCCGGCTCTCCGGCGGCGAGCAGCAGCGCCTGGCGATCGCGCGCGCGCAGGCGCTCGCCCCCGACTGCCTGCTGCTCGACGAGCCGACCTCGAGCCTCGATCCCGCGTCGGGTGCCGCGATCGAGCGGCATCTGATGGCGCTGTCCGCGCGCGGGGTCGGTCTGCTGATGACGACCCACGATCTGGCCCAGGCGCGCCGGGTGGCCGAGTGGGTCGTGCTGCTGCACCGCGGCCGTGTCGTCGAGGCCGGGGCGGCGCAGGCCTTCTTCGCCTCGCCCCGCACCGAGCTGGCGCGCCGTTTCCTGGCCGGCGACTGGCTCGACTGAAGGCCGCCCGCAGGGCAGGGCAGCACACGCCGCGCCGCCTGCACCGCGCGATCAGCGCGGCGGCAGACCTGACATCACACGCGGATCGACCCAGCGATCGAAGTCCGCCTGCGTCACCCCTTCGGCGATCGCCGCCTCGCGCAGGGTGATGTCGGCGCTGCCCGCCCGCTGGACGATTCGGGCCGTCGCGTCGTAGCCGATGTGCGGTGCAAGTGCCGTCGCCAGCATGCGGCTGTGCGCGACATGGGCGGCGATGCGCGCGCCGTCGGCCTCGATCCCGACGACGCAGTGCACGGTGAACGATCGCGCCGCGTCGGCGATCAGCCGCGCGCTCTGCAGGGCGGCATGCGCGAGCAGCGGCTTGTAGACGTTGAGCTCGAGCATGCCGCCCGCGCCGGCCATCGCCACGGTCGTGTTGTTGCCGATCACCTGCACGCAGGCCATCGCGAGCGCCTCGGCCTGCGTCGGGTTGACCTTGCCCGGCATGATCGAGCTGCCCGGCTCGTTCGCGGGCAGGTGCAGTTCGCCGAAGCCGGCATCGGGTCCGCTCGCGAGGAGCCGGACGTCGTTGGCGATCCGCAGCAGCGAGACCGCTGCCGCGGCGAGTGCGCCGTGTGCGGCCACCACCGGATCATGCGCACCGATCAGGGCGAAGCGGTCCGAGGCAGGCTCGAAGGGCAGCCCGCAGTCCTCGGCCAGTTCGCGCGCGACCGCCGCGCCGAAGCCTGCGGGTGCGTTCAGCCCGGTGCCCACGGCGGTGCCGCCGATCGGCAGCGGCATCAGGTCCGCCAGCGCCGGCGCGAGCGCCCGGCGCGCACGCTCGATCTGGCTGGCCCAGCCGCCGAACGCCTGCCCCATCGTCATCGGCACCGCATCCTGCAGATGGGTGCGGCCGATCTTCACGATCCCCGCGAACGCCTCGCCGCGTTCGCGCAGCGCCACGGCGAGCGCATGCAGGGCAGGCCCGACCTCGTCCGAGAGGGCGATCGCGAGCGCGACGTGCAGCGCGGTCGGGATCACGTCGTTCGAGGACTGGGCGCGGTTGACGTCGTCGTTCGGGTGCACGGGCCCGCCGCCCTCGAGCCTGGCTCCGGCCAGCCGGGCCAGCACCTCGTTCATGTTCATGTTCGTCTGGGTGCCCGAACCGGTCTGCCAGATCGGCAGCGGAAAGGCTTGCGCATGGCCGCCGTCCGCGACTTCGCTCGCGGCCGACTCGATCGCCGTCGCGAGCGCCGTGGGCATCGTGCCGCCGGCCCGATGCGCGCGGGCGGCGGCGCGCTTGACGCGCGCGAGCGCCCGGATCAGCGCCCCGGGCCAGCGTTCGGTCGAGATGGCGAAATGCTCGAGCGCGCGCTGCGTCTGGGCGCCCCAGAGCGCGTCGGCGGGCACCGCGACCTCGCCCAGGGTGTCGCGTTCGATGCGGACGGCGGCAGTGACCGGCTGCGACGGGCTCACGCCTGGGGCGTGCCCGCTGCAGGCGCGATCTGTTCGCGCGGCTCGACCGGGTCCCAGTCCACCCAGCGGCCGTCCGCCCAGCGCGCCGGTGCCCGCTCCAGCCCGATCGCGCCGGCCTCGCGCAGGTGGCGCAGTGCCCGCTGCTCGTCATCGGCGCCGAGGTCTGTCCGAACCGCGAAGACGACGCCGCCCGGCCGCCCGACCGGATGCTCCGGCGTATCGGGCATCGTCGAGCCGTCCTCGCTCGCGCCGACGCCGCCCAGCAGGACGCCGCCCAGGGCACCGACCGCGGCGGCGGTCAGGATCACCGGGCCGGCCAGCGGCGCCGTCGCGACGACCGCACCGATCGCGAATCCGATGGCCGCGCCCGCGACGCCGCCTTCCGCCGCCCCTTCGCCGATCCGCGTCGAACCCGCGTCGGCGCTGGAATCACCGCCGATCGGGGTCGCGTCGTGGCGACCGGAGGGGCCGGTGTAGAACACCTCGATGTCGCCCGGCGAGAAGCCGTCGTCGAGCAGCGTGTGCCGCAGGGCATCCGCCTGCGCCCAGGTGCCCAGCCGGCCGGAGACGGTGGTTGCCGATTCGGTCTGCGCGGCGTCGCGACCGGGAAGGGAGTCTGAGGTCGTCATCGTCATGGGGCGCCTGGTTCGTGGAGGGACTCGGTCCCGCAGGGATGGGCGCGGTGCCGATGTGCCGAGGGGCGCCCACGCGGCCGCGGCGGGCGGGGGCACTCGCCCCGGGTCCTGAGGACGGGCAAGCGGCATGCCCGGCCGGATACCTGCCAGGTATCGGCCTGGCATCGGCGTGGTATCGGCCAGACCCCGGCCTGCCCGCAGCCCGACCGCCGGTGCCGGGTCGGTGGCACGGCGAAGCTCGAGCCCGTCGCGTGCGCCTACAATCGCCACCCCATGGAGACGATCCCGGAGGGTCTGGACGGCGAGCGCGTGCGCGAGGTGCTGCAGCGCCTCGGCCTGTGCGCGCCCGACGAGCCGCTGGCCTTCGAGCCCCTGGCCGGCGGGGTGTCCTCGGACATCGTGCGGGTCGACCTTCCCGGCCGCAGCCTCTGCGTCAAGCGTGCGCTCGCGCGACTGAAGGTCGCGGCCGACTGGCGGGTCCCCGTCGGGCGCAGTGCCCACGAGGCCGAGTGGCTGCGGGTCGCCGGCGAGATCGTGCCCGATGCCGTGCCCCGGCTCCTCGGCTACGACCCGGTGCTCGGGGCGCTCGCCATGGCGTGGCTGGATCCCGAGCGGCATCCCGTCTGGAAGGGCCTGCTGCACCAGGGACACTGCGAGCCGGGGTTCGCGGCTGCGGTCGCGCAGCACATCGTCGCGATCCATGCCCGCACCGCAGGCGACCCCGGCATCGCCGCCCGGTTCGACACCGGCCCGCTGTTCCATGCGCTGCGTCTCGAGCCGTACCTGCTCGCCACCGCCGAACGTCATCCGTCGCTCGCCGACCGGCTCCGCACGATCGCGCGGACGACCGCGGCCACCCGGCTCGCCCTCGTCCACGGCGACGCGAGCCCCAAGAACATCCTGGCGGGTCCGGGCGGCCCGGTCCTGCTCGATGCGGAATGCGCGTGGTACGGCGATCCCGCGTTCGACGCCGCGTTCTGCCTGAACCACCTGCTGCTCAAGTGCCTGTGGACACCGGCGGCCGCCGGCGCACTGCTCGCCTGCTTCGACGCCTTCGCCGCCTCGTACCTGGCCGGCGTCCGCTGGGAGTCGTCCGCGCGGCTGGCCGCCCGCGTCGGTGCGCTGCTGCCGGCGCTGCTGCTCGCACGGGTCGACGGCAAGTCCCCGGTCGAGTACCTCGTCGACGAGCGCGACCGCGCGTTCGTGCGCCGGGTCGCGTCGGCCCTGCTCGTCGATCCGCCCGCCACGCCGGCCGCCATCGCCGACGCTTGGCGCGGCGCGCTCGCCACCAGGTAGCGCCGTGCCTGCGCGCCGTCCTGCCCGGCCACGTCTCGTGCCCCCGCCGCCGCCACGTCCTGTCCACCGGAGACCCTCACCGTGACCGACACCCCCTCGAGCGTCCCGCCCACCCGCCGGATCGCCAGCGTCCAGGCCCGGCGCGTCTGGGATTCGCGCGGACGTCCCACCGTCGAGGTCGAGGTCGCCACCGCCGCCGGTGCGCGCGGCCGGGCGATCGCACCGGCGGGCGCCTCGACGGGCAGTGGCGAGGCGGTCGACCTGCGTGACGGTGGTGTCGCGTTCGGTGGCCACGATGTGCGTCGGGCGATCGCCGGCATCGACGCATCGATCGCACCCGCGCTCGTCGGCCGCGACGTCAGCGCGCAGGCCGAGCTCGATGCGATGCTGGTCGCGCTCGACGGCACGCACGACCGCTCGCGGCTGGGCGGCAACGCGCTGGTCGCCACCTCGATGGCGCTTGCGCATGCCGCGGCCGCGTCGGCCGGGCGGCCGCTGTGGGCCTGGCTGGCCGGCGATGCGCCCGCGATGCTGCCGCTGCCCGAGATCCAGATCTTCGGCGGTGGTGCGCATGCGGGCGGCCGCCTGGATCTGCAGGACTTCATGGTGGTCGCGGTCGGCGCCGACGACTGGCGCACCGCGCTCGACTGGACGGCCGAGGTCTACCGCGCCGCGGGCCGTCTGCTCGCCGATGCCGGGCGCCTGCAGGGCGTGGCCGACGAGGGCGGCTTCTGGCCGGCCTTCGACGACAACGAGCAGGCGCTGACGATGCTGACCCGCGCCATCGAGGCGGCGGGCCTGCGTCCGGGCGAGGATGTCGCGATCTCGCTCGACATCGCGGCGAGCAACTTCGGGCGCGGGGGCCGCTACCGGATGGCCCGGGCCGATGGCCGGCCGCGCGAGCTCGAGTCCGGCGAACTCGCCGAACTGCTGCTCGGCTGGCTGCGCCGCTACCCGGTGGTGTCCATCGAGGATCCGCTCGCCGAGGACGACCTCGCCGGCCTCGCTGCCTTCACTGCGGCGGCCGGCCCGCGTGTCCAGGTCGTCCTCGACGACGCCGTGGTCACCAGCGCCTCGCGCATCCGTGCCCATGCCGCGGCCGGTGCCGGCAACACCGCGCTGATCAAGCCGAACCAGGCCGGGACACTGACCGAGTCGCTCGCGGCGCTCGAGGCATCGCGGGCCCTCGGCTGGGACGCGATCGTCTCGGCGCGCTCCGGCGAGACCGAGGACACCACCATCGTCCACCTGGCGGTCGGCTGGGGCGTGCGGCAGCTCAAGGTCGGCTCCTTCGCCCGCTCCGAGCGGATGGCCAAGTGGAACGAGGGTCTGCGGATCGGCGAGTCGCTGTCCGAGGGCTTCGCGCTGCCGCCGCGATCGGCGTTTCCCTGGGGCTGACCGGGGCGCCTCAATCCGGGCGCATGCCCATCCGGTTCGCGGCGAGCACCGCCTGCGTGCGGTTGCTGGCGCCGAGCGCACGAAGCACCGCGCTCACATGCACCTTGACCGTCCCCTCGGCGAGCTGCAGCTGACGGCCGATCAGCTTGTTCGGCAGGCCGCGCATGATCAGCCGCAGCACGTCCTTCTGGCGTTCGGTCAGGCCGAGCTGGCGCACGTCGGTGGGCAGGGCGGCGCCGGCCGCGCCCCAGGCCCGTGGGGCCGTGCCGTCCGGGTCGCGCGGGACGTAGATGCCGCCACCGGCGATCGCACGCACCGCGGTGCCGAGCCGCTCGGCGTCGGCGGTCTTCGGCAGGAACCCGCTCGCGCCCGCGCGCAGGCAGCGATCGATCGTCGCGCGGTCGGTCGCGCCGGACAGGACCATCACCGGGACCCTGGGAAACCGGCTGCGAAGGGTCTCGATGCCCGAGGTCCCGACGGTGTCGGGCAGGTTCAGATCGAGCAGGATCAGATCGAACCTGGGTGCGGAGGAGAGCAGTCTCAGACCTTCGGCCAGACAGTCCGCCTGCTCCACGCGGGGCGCGTCACTCGTCTCGCACAGCTGGACGAGCACACCGCCACGGATCAGCGGATGGTCGTCGACGATCAGCAGGTGCATCGTCATGCCGGGGCCTCTCTGCATCGTTCTGGGTCTGGGCAATGGTCGAGGTCGCCGACTCGGCATGTCAACGGGCCGACGGCCGTCGGGGCTAAGACTTTCGGACGATCCGGGTACGATGGCGCGTCGCGTGCGTGAGGGCCGACCCCTTCCACGCACGTTCCGCCGTTTCGCGATTCCGATTCCCGTGCCGACCCCGATGCATCCGCCCGCCGCCGCCCCGACTCCCGCCGTCCACGCTGCCGACGGCCGCGCGAACGACTGGCGCTTCTGCGTCGCGCCGATGATGGACTGGACCGACCGTCACTGCCGCGTCTTCCACCGGCACCTGTCCCGACGGGCACGGCTCTACACCGAGATGGTCACCACCGGCGCCGTGCTGCACGGCGACCTCGAGCGGCTGCTCGGTTTCGATCCGATCGAGCAACCGGTGGCACTGCAGCTCGGCGGCAGCGAGCCCGACGCGCTGGCGCGGGCGGCGCGCATCGGCGAGTCGCGGGGCTATTCGGAGATCAACCTGAACTGCGGCTGTCCGAGCGAGCGCGTGCAGCGCGGCGCCTTCGGTGCCTGCCTGATGGCCGAGCCGATGCTGGTCGCCGACTGCGTGAGGGCGATGCGCGATGCGGTGTCGGTGCCGGTCACGGTCAAGCACCGGATCGGCCTCGGACGCGACGAGTCGTACGCGATGGTTCGCGATTTCGTCGGTGCGCTGTACGACGCCGGCTGCCGCGTCTTCATCGTGCATGCCCGCAACGCATGGCTCGACGGGCTGAGTCCCAAGGAGAATCGCGAGGTGCCGCCGCTGCGGCATGCGGTGGCACACCGCCTCAAGGCCGATTTCCCCGACGCCGTCATCGTGCTCAACGGCGGGCTCGCCTCGCTCGACGAGGCGCTGGCCGCCGAGCCCGGGCTGGACGGCACGATGCTCGGTCGGGCGGCCTACCACGAGCCGTGGCTGCTCGCGGGCGTCGATGCGAGGGTCTACGGAGATCTCGGGTCGGAGCCGACCCGCAGCGAGGTGGTCGAGCGGATGATCGCCTACAGCGCGTCGGCGCGGGCGCGCGGCGTGCCCCTGCGATCGGTCGTGCGCCACATGCTCGGGCTGTACCACGGCCGACCGGGCGCGCGTGCCTGGCGTCGCACGCTGTCCGATGCGCGACTGCTCGCCGATGCCGACGAAGGCCTGCTCGCGCGGGCGCTGCACGAGGTCGAGACCGCGTCGCATGCGGGCGAGTGGCACGAGCCCGCCGCGCCGACCGGTGCCGCGACGGGGCGCAGCCCGGGCCTGCTCGCGTCGTCCTGAGGGGCGTTCAGGCCGACGGCCGGGCGGCCGCCGTGCGGGCGGCCTTCACGGTCGCCAGGATCCCGAACCAGGCCACGCTCGCGAGTGCGGCCTCCACCCAGCCCAGCAGACGGCTGGTCGCGTCCGGGTCGCTCATGCCGCGCACGATGCCTTCGCAGAGATAGACGAGGATCAGCATCGACCACCACTGGAACGCGCGCACCCGGCCGCGGACCAGCGAGGGCAGCACCGCTGCGAGGGGCAGCACCTTGAGCACCATCAGCGAGCCGCCCGGCTTGAGCGGTGCGAGCCAGAGTTCCCACGCGACGCACAGCACGACGAGGGCGGCGACGGCGGCCACGACGATGCGGCGGGGCAGGGCGGTCGGGTCCATATGCGTCGAAGGTATCATGCCTCCGATGCGCGAATTCCTGGCCAACCTGCGGCAGATGCTGTCGTCCATGGTGCGGCAGGCGGCGGCACTGCGGCTGCAGCAGACGGCGAGCAGCCTGACCCTCCTGACCCTGATGGCGGTGGTGCCGATGGCCGCGGCGGGGTTGCTCGTGCTCACCGCGCTGCCGGCGTTCGGCACGATGCGCGCGAACGTCCAGCGCTTCGTCGCCGAGAACCTGTTCCTGCCGTCCTTCAGCGAGACGGTCACCGGCTACATCGAAGCCTTCGTCGGCGCCGCCGAGCAGCTCTCGGCGATCGGCACGCTGCTGTTCCTCGCCACCGCGCTCACCGCGATGCTGACGATCGACCGCACGCTCAACGGCATCTGGCGCACCCAGCGGCCACGGCCGCTCGCGCAGCGCCTGGCCCTGTACTGGAGCCTGCTGACGGTCGGCCCGGTGCTGCTCGGCGCGACGCTCGGCCTGCAGGTCCGGGTGGCCGCGCACCTGGGCGACTGGGGCGTGCTGGTGGAGGCGATCGCGCGCGTTTTGCCGACGGTGCTCGGTGTCGGGGCGATGACCCTGGTCTATCGCCTCGCGCCCAATGCGCGGGTGAGATGGGTGCACGCCTTCGCCGGCGCGCTGGTCGCCGCGTGCCTCTTCGAGGTGCTGCGCCGGCTGCTCGGCGTGTACATCGCGCGGTTTCCCAGCTACACCGTCGTCTACGGCGCGTTCGCGGCGCTGCCGCTGCTGCTGGTGTGGCTGTTCGCGATCTGGATGAGCGTGCTGGTGGGCGCGCTCGTCGCGGCCAACCTCAGGTTCTGGGGCGTGGCGCTCGGGCCGCCCCATGAGTCGACGCCGGCCTCGGAGTTCGATCGGGTCGTGCGCGTGCTGACCGAGATCGTCCGCAGCGCGCCGCATCGCGTGCCTGCCGCCCGCTTCCGTCCCGACTTCGACGGCGATCCGATCGCCGCCGACCGCATCGCCTCGCTGCTCGCCGCGCAGGGCTATCTGGTGCGGGTCTGGCCGGTCAGCGGCGAGGGTGGGGCGGCGGGCGTCTGGGAAGAGCTGTGGTTGCCGTCGGTCGACCTGCCGGGCAAGACGCTGCGGCCCGTCTTCGATCGCGTGTGGCTCGGCCCCTCGGACCGGCGCTCGCGTCTGCGCGCCCAGCGCGCCGGTGCGAAGGGCGGCATCGATCCGGGCGGCGAGCTGCTGTCGCGGCCGATCGGCGAGGTGCTGGGTGCGCCGACGGGCGAGGGGCCGGGTGCGCCGATCAGCGAAGGGTTGGCTGCGTCGACTGGCGAGCTGCGGGTCGCGCCGTTCGCCGCAGGTCAGGCCGCGCCGCGCTGAGCGCCGGCGGCCGTCGCCGCTAGCCCGGCGTGCCCATGCGCACGAGCACGGTGGCCCGCAGCCAGCCGTCGAGCGCCTCGCGCAGCGCATCGGGTGCCTCGGTCATGATCGCGTGGCCGCTGCCGGCGACCCGCGTGACCGTCACGTCCGGCATCGCGCCGATCAGGCCGGCTGCCGCGCGCGGCGGCGTCATCGCGTCCCGTTCGCCGAGCACGAGCAATGCCGGGCAGCGCAGCGCGGCCGCGCGCTCGAGGCCGAGGGCGTAGGCATTGCAGGCGGCGAAGTCGTTGAGCAGCACGCCGGGCGGCTGCCGTTCCATCAGCCGCAGGTTCTGGAAGAAGACCGAGAAGCCCGGCCCCGGCGTGCCCGGCCGGTGAACCAGGCGCGCGTGCGACCACTGGTTGATCATGTCGAAGGCCGCGGGCTCGTTGTCGCGCGCGGCGTCGAGCAGGACGTCCGACACCTTCATCGGGAACGCGGTGCCGACCATCGCGATGCCGCACACCGCGTCCGGCGACTGGCCGCTGGCCTCGAGCGCGATCAGCGATCCCATGCTGTGCCCGACGATCGCCGCGGCGCGGGTCACGCCGCAGGCGTGCAGCGCGCGCAGCACCCAGGCCGCCATCGATCCGACGTCCGACAGCGCCGGCCCGGCGCTGCGTCCGTGGCCGGGCAGGTCGAGTGCCAGCACAGAGAACCCGTGATGGGCCAGGTGCCGGGTCTGCAGGATCCAGACGCTGTGGTCGTGCTGGGCACCGTGCACGAACACCACGACCGGTCGCGTGGCATCGAAGGGGCGCCCTCCGGTGTAGGCGTAGGCGCTGCGGCCATCGACGTCGAACTGCATGCTCGTTCTCCTCAGCCCTTCGCCGCCGCGCGAAATCCGCGCTTCAGATCGTCGATCAGGTCGTCGACATCCTCCAGTCCGATCGACAGCCGCAGCGTCGCCTCGCCGATGCCGGCCGCGGCGAGCGCCGCAGCGTCCATCCGGAAGTGGGTCGTCGACGCCGGATGGATGACCAGCGACTTGGCATCGCCGACGTTCGCCAGGTGCGAGAACAGCGCGAGGTTCTCGACGAAGCGGCGGCCGCCCGCGCGGTCGTGCTTCAGGTCGACGCTGAACACGGCCCCGCAGCCCTTCGGGAGCAGCCGTCGGGCCAGCGCATGGTCGGGGTGCGACTCGAGCTCGGGCCATGCGACGCGCGCGACCTGGGGGTGGGACGCCAGGAATTCCACGACCCGCCGGGCGTTCGCCACATGGCGGTCCATCCGCAGGCCCAGGGTCTCGATGCCCTGCAGGATCTGGAAGGCGTTCATCGGCGACAGGCAGGCGCCGAAATCGCGCAGCCCCTCTCGGCGCGCGCGCAGCAGGAACGGCGCGACGGTCGACTCCTCGGCGAACACCATGCCGTGGAAACCGTCGTACGGCTCGGTCAGCTCGGGGAACTTGCCCGAGGCGACCCAGTCGAAGCGTCCCGAGTCGACGAGCAATCCGCCGATCACCGTGCCGTGGCCGCACAGGAACTTGGTCGCCGAGTGGTAGACCAGATCCGCGCCGTGCTCGACCGGGCGGAGCAGCCAGGGCGTCGTGAAGGTCGAGTCCACCAGCAGCGGGACCCGGTGCGCGTGCGCGATCTCGGCGACCCGCTCGATGTCCAGCACGTCGAGGCCCGGATTGCCCAGCGTCTCGCCGAACAGCAGTCGGGTGTTCGGCCGCAGTGCGGCGCGCCAGGCGTCGAGGTCGCGCGGATCGACGAAGGTGGTCTCGATGCCGAAGCGCGACATCGTGTAGTGCAGCAGGTTGTGCGACCCGCCGTAGAGCGCCCGGGAGGCGACCACGTGGGCGCCTGCGCCCGCCAGCGTGGCGATCGCGAGATGCAGCGCGGCCTGACCGCTCGCGGTGCCGATGGCGCCGACGCCCTGCTCGAGCGCAGCGATGCGCTCCTCGAGGACCGCGACCGTCGGATTGCTGATCCGCGAGTAGACGTGCCCCGAGCGCTCCATGTTGAACAGGCCGGCGGCCTGCTCGGAGTCCGGGAAGACGTAGGCGGCGGTCAGATGGATCGGCGTGGCCCGTGCCCCGGTGGCCGGGTCGGGCGCGGCACCCGCATGCAGGGCCAGGGTCGACAGGCCGTGGGGATCGCGACGGGTCATGGCGGTGGGCGCGCTGGGGCGCTTCGCGAGAGGGCGGCCGATGCTATCACGCGGGTCGCCAGCCGCCGGCCAGGCGCCCGGCTCCGGCCGCCGACGGCCGGCCGAGCTCCGCCCATCGGTCTGTGCGGACGGCCGTGGCGCGCATCCGACGTCCGCTTCGACCGCGGACGACGCGCGGTCCACAATCCATCCGATCCCCGCATCCAGCGGGTCGCCCATGTCCGCCAAGCCCAGTTTTGCAGTCACCGTCGTCGGCCTCGATGCGCAGCACCTGCGCCTGATCGAGGTCGTCTTCCGGCACATCCACTACAACCGCTACGCGTTCCGGCTGGTCTCGCCGGACGCGCCCGAAGCGGCGGACCTGCTGATCGCAGGTGTCGGCGATCCGGCGGGTCGGGATGCACTCGAGCGCGCCCGCGCGCGCGGCCGGCCGGCCGCGAGCATCGCCGTGATCGGTCCGGACGAGACCGGCGGTGGGCGCCATGCGATCGAGATTGGCCAGCTCGTTCGCCAGCTGCTGCCCATCCTCAACCGGGTGGTCGAGCTCGAGGGGCTGGCCGGCGGCCCGCGCCGCATTCGGGGGGCGACCCGGATCGACCGCGGACCGGACGGCGGCGGCGACGACACGGGCATCGGCGAGGACGGCAACGAGCGTCCCAGGGTGCTGGTGATCGACCGCGACGAATCGATCCTGCGACAGCTCGGCGACGCGTTCGCGCGGATGGGCGTCGACATGGACACCGCCGCCAGCAGTGACGAGGCGCTCGAGCGGCTGGTCATGCGGCCCGCCGACCTGGCGATGCTCGATCCGAGCCTGCCGGGCGGAGACGGCCTGCGGCTCGCCCGGACCATCCGCCGCGAGCCCGACTGGCACGACCTGCCGATCGTCGTGCTGAGCGAGCGCCGCTCGCCGCTCGACGTCATCCGCGGCGCCTTCGCCGGCTGCAGCGCCTACCTCGCCAAGCCGGTCGACTACGACGACCTGCACCGCACCATCGTGCGACAGCTCGGCCGCGGGCGCCCGCCCGAGCACATTCCCTCCCGACTGCGTCTGGCCGCCCTGCACCGCTGAAGGCGGTGCCGGGGCAACTTGCCAGCCCCCGACCGAGCCGATAGGATCGGTCGGACAAGACAGGGGGGCAGGGCCATGGAAGTCAGCGAGATCCTGAAGGTGAAGGGCACGACCCTGTACACCGTCATGCCCGAGACGATGCTGTCCGACGCGGTCATCGTGATGGCCGAGCACGACATCGGCTCCCTGGTCGTCATGGATCGCGGCCGCCTCGCCGGCATGCTGACGTTCCGCGAGGTCATCCGCGTGCTGGCTCGCCGCCAGCAGGAGCACCGGACCGGTCCGACGCGACCCGTGGCAGAGATCATCGTGCGCGACGTGATGAACCCCTCCCCGACGATCGCCTCGCCGTCGATGGACGTGAACGAGCTGCGCCGCCTGATGCTCGAGAACCATCAGCGCTACCTGCCGGTGATGGAGAGCGAGGTGCTGCTCGGCGTGATCTCGTTCCACGACGTCGCCAAGGCGGTCCTCGAGGAACAGAGCTTCGAGAACCGGATGCTCAAGGCCTACATCCGCGACTGGCCCGCGGAGGGCTGATCGCCCGTCCTGAGGTGCCCGCGCCACGCCCGAGCCGCAGGGGCTTTCGCGCTTCGGAGCGGCGCACCCGCGCCGGTTGGTAGAATCGGGCCGATGCGGATCCTCATCAGCAACGACGACGGCTACTTCGCCCCGGGCCTCGCGGCCCTCGCCGAGGGGCTTCGGGACATCGCCGAGATCGTGGTGGTCGCGCCGGAGCGAGACCGTTCGGGCGCCTCGAACTCCCTGACGCTCGACCGGCCGCTGTCGGTCAGGACGGCGTCGACCGGCTACCTGTACCTGAACGGCACCCCGACCGACTGTGTCCATGTCGCGGTGACCGGGCTTCTCGACTTCCGCCCCGACCTCGTCGTCTCCGGCATCAACGACGGCGCCAACATGGGCGACGACACGATCTACTCCGGCACCGTCGCGGCAGCGATGGAGGGGTTCCTGTTGGGCATCCCGGCCATCGCGTTCTCGCTCGCGCATCGGGGACACGAGCACCTCGACAGCGCCGCACGCGTGGCCCGGGATGTGGTGCGCCGCTTCGTCGACCGCCCGTATCCCTCGGTGGGGCCGGTGCTGCTGAACGTGAACATCCCGAACCTGCCCTACGAGCGCATCGGCGGCGTCGTGCCGACCCGTCTGGGCAAGCGTCACCATGCCGAGGAAGTGGTGCGGGCGACCAATCCGCGCGGCGAGACCGTCTACTGGATCGGCCCCGCCGGCTCGGCCAAGGACGCCGGCCCCGGCACGGACTTCCACGCGGTCGCCTCGGGGCAGGTCTCGGTGACGCCGCTGCACATCGACCTCACGGCCACCGCGCTGTCCGACGCGACCCGCCGATGGCTGACCGACTAGCCCGCGTTCCAGGCACCGGTCTCACGTCGGACCGGGCCCGCGAGCACATGGTCCAGGGGCTGCGCGGCCTCGGGATCCGCCACGAGACCGTCCTCGCCGCGATGTCCGCGGTGCCGCGTCACCTCTTCGTCGACCAGGGGCTGGCCAGTCGCGCCTACGAGGACGTCGCCCTGCCGATCGGGCAGGGCCAGACGATCAGCAAGCCGAGCACGGTGGCGCGGATGATCGAGATGCTGGTGCGCGATCGCGACTCGGCCTGGCTGCGCGCCGCCAAGGTGCTCGAGGTCGGCACCGGCTGTGGATACCAGGCCGCGGTGCTCGCCCACGTGTTCGGCGAGGCGGTGTCGGTGGAGCGCCTGCGCTGGCTCCACGAGGCGGCGCGCACGAACATCCGTCCGATGCGCATGCCGAACCTGCGTCTGAGCTTCGGCGACGGTCGTCAGGGCGTCGAGGCCGCGGCGCCGTACGATGCCATCATCGTCGCGGCGGCCGGCGAGGACATCCCCGATCCGCTGCTGATGCAGATGAAGGTGGGCGGCACGCTCGTCGCGCCGGTCGTCTCGGCCGGTGGCGGCCAGGCCCTGCACCGGGTCGAGCGTCCCGGACGGGACGAGTGGACCCTGACCGTGCTCGACGCTGTACGATTCGTCCCGCTGCGTCGCGGCACCAGCTGACCGTCGCCCTGACCACGCCTCCCCCCGACATGCCCCAACGCACGACCCGTCCGTCCGCAGGTGCCCGCGCGCTGTCCGCCGCGCTGATGGCACTCGCGCTCGCGGCCTGCGCGAGTGCGCCGCCCGCGCCGATCGTGGCGCGCACCAATCC
>CAIUGQ010000443.1 GCA_903898725.1 uncultured Burkholderiales bacterium
CCAGCCGATCCAGCGGGTCGAGCCGGTCGAGCGGGTCGAACCGGTCGAGCGGGTCGAGCGGGTCGAGCCGGTCCAAGCCCTAGAACCCGTTCCGCGGGTCGAGCCCGCGCACCCGATCGAGCCCGCCCAGCCGGTTGAACTGGCCCAACCGGTCGAACTCGCTCCGCCGGTCGAACCGGCCCAGCCTGTCGAACTCGCTCCGCCGGTCGAACCGGCCCGGCCGGTCGACACGGTCCAGGCGGCCGATGCCCCGGCCACCCCCGTCATGCCTGCCCCGGCGATCGAGGCTGCGGGTGACGCGATCGTCCAGGCGACTGCGCTCGCAGACCTCCTGGGCCGGCAGCCATTCGCCCAGGGGCGTCCCGAATCCGCCTACCGCTTCGCCTCCGGTCTGCCCCGGCCCGACGCGCTCCAGGAAGACGCGGTCGCGTTCGCCCATCACGTCGGTGTCGCGCCCTATACCCGCGAGGCGCGACAGCGCTACTTCGACGCGCTGCGCCATCGGATGCTGTCCGCCGACGCGGTGCCGGGCCAGATCGCCGCGCTCGACCTCGTCGCCAGCCTCTTCGACTATGTCGTCGACGATGCCCGCATGCCGCCGGCCGCACAGCCGCTGCTGTGGCGGATGCAGCATCCCGCGCTGACCCTCGCCGCGCTGGATGCCGGATACCTCGGCGACGACCGTCGCTCCGTGCGCCGCCTGGTCGAGCATCTCGCGGCGATCTCGGTGGCCTACGCCGACGACGTCACCCAGGGCAGCGAGCTCTATCGCCGGCTCGACACCGTCGTGCGGGCCGTGGAGGTGGTGTCCCACGCGTTCCAGTCGCGATCGACCGTGCTCGGCGAGCAGGTGCGTCGCGAGTACCAGCGCGCCGCACAGGGCGTCACGCAGCTGGTTTCGCGGGTCGCCAACGAGCGACGCGCCCTCGATGCGACGCCCGGCCGGCGCAACCGGCGCGACTACACCCGCCGTCCGTCGCGCGAGCGCGAGCAGGTCGTCACCCGCCGTCTCGAGAACGAGCTGCACGAGCGGATCGATCGCCACGAAGTGCCCGACTCGGTCCGCGATTTCCTGCTCGGCGTCTGGCTGCGGCACCTGCGCACCGCGATGCTGCGCGATGGCGAGGGCAGCTCGTCCTACCGGCTCGCGCTCCAGGTCGTCGACGATCTGCTCTGGAGCCTCGACGCGGGCGGTCCGCGTCCGAGCCGTCGCCAGCTCGCCTCGCGCATCCCGCCGCTGATCCGTCTGATGACGCAGGGCGTCACCGACATCGGCGCCCGCCCGGAGGAGTTCCGCCCCTTCCTGGACGAGCTGTTCCTGATCCACCTTCGCAAGATGCAGAAGGTGCCGCGCGACGACGATCGTGACCCGCCGACCCGTCCCGGGGCGCCGCCGTCGGACCCGTCCGGCGCGCCGCCGACGCTCGACGAGACCCTGCCGGACACCCTGGTCGACGACGGACCGGTGTCCGCGCCGCCGCGCGCCGATCGGCGCGAGACAGACGGCACCGCCCGGGCCGCATCCGCCGCCGGTACCGCATCCGGAGACGGCCGTCCTGAGGCGCGGATCGGCGACCTCGAGTCGGAACCGTTGCCGCAGGCGGGTGCTCCCGACGAAGCTCGCGGTCCGTCGCGGGCGAGCTGGTCCGAGCTGCTCGGGCCGGGTGAGTCCGATCGCGGCAACCCGGTGCCCGACCTGCGACCGGAGGATCGGATCGACGACCTCGCAGACGACCTGGCGGACGCGACCGACGACCTGAGGGACGACCTGAGGGACGACCTCAGGGACGACCTGAGGGACCCCGCCCGAGACCGCATGACCACCGACCCGATCGAGCCGCGCCAGTCCGGTCGTGCGCCCGACACGCGCAGCCGCTGGAGCACGGACGAGCGTCGCGAACGGGCCGACACGCCGCGCCCGGCCGGCGAGATCGGCGACGACCGGGGGCGGCGCGCTCCGACACCGGGCGCACGCCTCGGCTGGCTGCGGCGCGGCACCGATCGCGCCGACGCCCCGCAGCGCGGCATCCAGCGACTCGGCGCCGACGACGACGAGCCCATCGAGCCTTGGCCCGAGCTGCCTGACCTGCCGGCGCTCCCGGATCTGCCGGATCTGCCGCCCGAGCCTGCCTCGCGTCAGCCGGTGACGGAGCCGCGTCCGCCTGCATCCCGGCCCGTCCTGCGGTCCGTCTCGGCATCCTCCGCGCCGACCCTGCGCGCGGTGACGTCCGAGCCCACACCGCCCGTGCCGCCGGTCCGGGCACCGATCGAGCGTGAGGCCGAGCCGGCGGGTGCCGCCCCCGAGCACCGGCTGCTGTCGGTGCTCAACGAGGTGAGCCTGTCCGACTACCCCGCGAAGCCGCAGCGCCTCCGGATGGATCCGGACGCCGCGCTCGCTCGCCTGAACCGGGGCGACTGGCTGGAGCTGACGGGTCGGGACGGCGAGCCACAGGACGTGAAGGTCGCCTGGATCAACTCGCGCCGCACGGTGGTGCTGCTGGTGCGCCGTCCGGACCGCCGCGCGCTGTCGCTGCGCGTCTCGGAACTGCGGGAACGCTTCGCGACCGAGCGCGCGCTGCTGATCGTCTGAGCGCACGACCCGCGCTCGCCGCGGCGCCGGGGCCCGGGGCAGGGCGCCTCAGCGCGTCGGAAAGGTCACGATGTGATCCGCCGCGAAGCGGATGCCGATCGCCTCGCCGATGCGGTGGTCATGGTGGCTCGGCACCAGCGCGAGCAGCCGCTGGCCGCTCGGCAGCTGCAGCGTGTAGAGGAACTGCGCCCCGCGGAAGGCCTTGCGCAGCACCTGCGCCTGGATCGGGCTCGCATCGTCGTGCACGACGTCGTCGGGCCGCAGCAGCACCGTGAGTTCGCCGCCCGGGCCCGAGTTCCCCCGCGCCTGCTGTCGGTCGTTGTCGTTCGTGATCGGCAGGGTGCCGAGCTCGACCTCGAGCTGCGCGACCTCGCCGTCCTCGACGAGCCAGCCGCGAAGGAACACGCCCATGCCCACGAAGTCCGCGACGCTGCGGCTCGCGGGATGGTGATAGAGGCGATAGGCCTCGTCCCACTGCGCGATCCGCCCCCGCTCCATCACCCCGACGGTGTCGGCGAGCGCGAAGGCCTCGTACTGGTCGTGGGTGACCATCAGGGTGGTCGTGCCGGCCCGCTTGAGGATGTCGCGCAGCTCGAGCGCGAGCGTCTCGCGCAGGTCCGGATCGAGATTCGAGAAGGGCTCGTCGAGCAGCAGCAGGGCAGGCGCGGGCGCCAGGGCCCGGGCCAAGGCGACGCGCTGCTGCTGGCCGCCGGACAGTTCGTGCGGATAGCGTTCGCCGACCCCCGAGAGTCCGACGAGCGCGAGCATCGCCGCGATCCGCGCCTGCCGTGCCGCCGGCGCGAGGCGCCGCAGCCCGAAGCCCACGTTGCCTGCGACATCCAGATGCGGGAAGAGCGCGTAGTCCTGGAACACCACCCCGACGCCGCGCTTCTCGGGCGGGAGCACCGCGGCGCTCGACGAGACCTCGCGACCGGCGATCCGGATCGAACCGGCATCCGGCGTCACGAAGCCGGCGACCGCCCGCAGTGCGGTCGTCTTGCCGCAGCCCGAACTGCCCAGCAGGCAGCCGATCTCGCCGCCGGCAAGCGTGAACGACAGGCCGTCGAGCACCTGCACCCGACGACCGTCCGCCTCGAAGGCCACCGACAGCCCGTCGACGGCAAGCGAGATCGTCGCCGCCCCCGCCGGAGCGAGCGCTGCGTCGGCCGGTGTGGCCGGCCGATCGACGGCGGCGGGCGAGGCCCTGTCCATCAGATGCGATTGCCTATAATTCTCATTGCCATGAACGATTGTAGCCCGAGCCGTTCACCCGTTGCCGCACCGGCCGTCGTCCGATGAGCCCCCGCAACGCCGTGGATCGCGCCCTGTCCCGATGACCCGCTCACCGTTCGGCTGGCTCGCGGGCGGCATCGCCGCCGCCGTGGTGGCGCCGCTGCTGGCGCTGCTGTGGGTCGCGCTCCAGCCGACCGGCGCCGATGCGCTCGCACACCTGCTCGCCACCGTGCTGCCGCGCTACACGCTCACCTCGCTGCTGCTGGTCGCGCAGGTGGCCGTGTGCGTGACGCTGCTGGGCGTCGGCGCCGGCTGGCTGGTCGCCGCCTACGAGTTCCCCGGCCGCCGGGCCCTAGAAGTTGCGCTGATCCTGCCGCTGGCGATGCCTGCCTTCGTGCTCGCCTATGCGTACACCGACTTCCTGGACACCAGCGGCCCGCTGCAGGGCTGGCTGCGCGAAGCAACCGGCTGGGCGATCGGCCAGTACTGGTTTCCGCCGGTCCGCTCGCTGCCCGGCGCGGCGCTCTTCCTGTCGCTGGCGCTCTACCCGTACGTGTACATGCTCGCGCGCAATGCGTTCGCCGAGCGCAGCGCGTCGCTCGCCGAGGCCGCGCGCTCGCTCGGTCTGCCGGCGCCCCTCGTGTGGTGGCGCGTCACCTGGCCGGTCGCCCGCCCCGCTGTGGTCGCGGGGCTCACGCTGGTGACGATGGAGACGCTCGCCGACTTCGGCACCGTCAACTTCTTTGCGGTCGACACCTTCTCCGCCGGCATCTTCCGCGCCTGGCAAGGCCTGGGCGACCGGGCGGCCGCGGCCCGGCTGGCGCTGGTGCTGCTCGCGGCGGTGCTGCTGCTGGTCTGGCTCGAGCGGCGCCAGCGCGGGCGCATGGCGTTCCATGCCCGTGCCGCGCGCCCCGCGCGCGTCAGACGGCTGCAGGGGGCGTCCGCGTGGGGGGCCACGCTGCTGTGCACGCTGCCGGTGATCGCGGGCTTCGTGCTGCCGGTGCTGCTGCTGCTGCGCGCCGCCGGGGACCATGGCGCCTGGCTCGATGCACGACTGGCCCAGTGGGCCGCGAACACCGCGTTGCTCTCGGGCCTCGCGGTCGTGATGATCGTGCCGCTGGCGCTCGGCCTGGCCTATGCGGTGCGCCTCGCCCAGACGCGCTGGATCTCAGCCTTCGCCACCGTCGCCGGCGCGGGCTATGCGGTCCCCGGCATCGTGCTGGGCGTTGGCCTGCTCGCCGTGGTCGGTGCGGTCGACCGGGCCTATGCATGGGGCGCCGGCGGCGCGGGTGCCGGACTGCTGCTCGGCGGGACCGCGGTGGCCGTCGTCTACGCGTACTGCGTCCGGTTCTTCGCCGTCGCGCAACACGGCCTGGAGGCGGCGCTCAAGCGCATCAGCCCGTCGATGGACGCGAGCGCGCGCACGCTCGGCGCCGGTCAGTTCGAGATGCTGCGCCGTGTCCACTGGCCGCTGCTGCGACCGAGCATCGCGACCGCGGCGCTGCTGGTGTTCGTCGACTGCCTCAAGGAGCTGCCCGCCACGCTGGTGCTGCGGCCGTTCAACGTCGACACGCTGGCGGTGGTCGCCTACAACTTCGCCGCCGACGAGCGGCTCGGCGAGGCGGCGCTGCCATCGCTGGCGATCGTGCTGGTCGGGCTGCTGCCGGTCACGGTGCTGGCCCGCAGCTTTCGGCGCGTCTAGCCGCCCGGCCTGCCTGCGTCGCGCATCGGACGCCCCGTTCCGACGGCGCGACGAGATCGCTCAGCCGCGTCCGATCGCGTGCAGGCCCAGCGGCCACAGCACCGTCGCCCAGGTCGCGCCGACAAGGAGGAGGGCGATCAGCACGGCGGCGCTGCCGAGGTCCTTCGCCTGCTTGGAGAGCGCATGGCGCTCGATGCCGATCCGGTCGACGACCGCCTCGAGCGCGGAGTTCAGCAGCTCGACGATCAGCAGCACGGCCAGCACCCCGATCAGCGCGAGCTTCTCGAGCGCGCCCACCGGCATCCACAACGCGATCGGCACGAGCACCGCACACAGCGCGAGTTCCTGCCGGAACGCGGCCTCTTCGCGCCAGGCCGCTCGCAGCCCCGCGACCGAGTTGCGGCCCGCGGCCACGATGCGGGCCAGTCCGCCGCGACTCTTGAAGGGGCTGTCCGAGAGCACGATCCGTTCCGAAGGGCGGGGCACACCGTGTGCGATGCCATCGAGGATAGCCGATGCGTGGCACGCGCCGGCTCGGCCGTTGGACAGCCAGCGTGCGGTCCTGCTATAGTCTTGGGCTCGCAGGCGCGTAGCTCAGTTGGTTAGAGCACCACCTTGACATGGTGGGGGTCGTTGGTTCGAATCCAATCGCGCCTACCAGAACTTCTGGTAGTCGTTTCATACCCAGCAGGAACACTGCGGTGACGCACGAAGCAGCCCCGAACACCGTCCGAACGTCGACCCGGACCCGATAGGATCCGGGCGAGTTCGCACGCGCATCAGCGTCCCCGAAAAGTGCGGCTCGTCCGCACTTTTTTTTTGCCCCAGCAGCACGCGACAGAGAGCCCCGATCGTGACGAAAATCAGTCTGCCCGATGGTTCGGTTCGAGAGTTTTCGGCGCCGCCCACGGTCGCCGAGGTAGCGGCCTCGATCGGGCCGGGCCTGGCCAAGGCGGCACTCGCCGGCCGGGTCGACGGCACGCTCGTCGACACCTCGCACCGCATCGAGCGCGATGCGCAGCTCGCCATCGTGACCGACAAGGATCCGGACGGCCTCGAGGTGATCCGCCACTCGACGGCCCACCTGCTCGCGTACGCGGTGAAGGAACTCTTCCCCGATGCGCAGGTGACCATCGGCCCGGTCATCGACAACGGCTTCTACTACGATTTCTCGTACAAGCGCCCGTTCACGCCCGAG
>CAIUGQ010000444.1 GCA_903898725.1 uncultured Burkholderiales bacterium
CGACGCCTCGCGCGTGCTGGTCGTGATCTCGGGCACCCACGGGGTCGAGGGCTTCTGCGGCTCGGGACCGCAGGTCGGGCTGCTGCGCGGCGATTCGGGCCTGTCCCTGCCGGATGATTCGGCGGTGCTGATGATCCACGGCATCAATCCGCACGGCTGGGCCTGGCTGCGGCGCGTGACCGAGGAGAACGTCGACCTGAACCGCAACTGGGTGGACTTCGCCGCCCCGCTGCCGGACAACCCCGGCTACGCGGCGCTGCATCCGCACCTGACGCCCGCGAGCCTCGAGCCCGATGCCCTCGCCGCCGCCGAGGCGGCCCGCCAGGCCTTCGTCGCCGAGCACGGGGAACACGCCGCCCGCGTGGCGGCGTCGAGCGGGCAGTACACCCATCCCGACGGCCACTTCTACGGCGGCAGCGGCCCGACCTGGGCACGCCGCACGAGCGAGGCGATCCTCGCCGAGTACCTGCCGCGCGCACGCACCGTCGCGATCGTCGACATGCACACCGGCCTCGGCCCCTACGGCTACGGCGAGCCGATCTGCAACCACGCGCCCGGCGGCGAGCGGGTGCGTCGTGCGCGGGCCTGGTGGGGCGACAGCGTGACCGAGCCGCTGCTGGGCACGTCGAGCTCGCAGGAGAAGTGGGGGCTGACCGAGTTCGGCTACGAGCGCTGCCTCGCGCACGCCGACATCGCCTTCGTCGCGCTCGAGTTCGGCACCTACCCCGAGGCGAACGGGCGCATCGTGCTGCGCGACGACCACTGGCTGCACACCCGCGGCGACCCGACGGGCCCCGCCGCGGCCGCCATCAAGACCGCCCTTCGAGACCACTTCTACCCGCCGCATGACGACTGGAAGGAGATGGTCCTGTTCCGCTCCTGGCAGGTCTGGCGGCAGGCCCTGGCCGGCCTTGCCTCGGCATGACGCGGCGTCCGGCATCGCTCGAGTCATGGCTTCCGACGCCGTACCCCCGGGCCTCGACGCCCGACGAACCCTGCAAAGAGAGACACGATGAACGGCGCTGAGAGCCTGGTCCGAACGCTGCTCGACGAGCGCGTGGACGTCTGCTTCACCAATCCGGGCACCTCCGAGATGCATTTCGTCGCCGCACTCGACCGCGTGCCGGGCATGCGCTGCGTGCTCGGCCTGTTCGAGGGCGTGGTCACCGGCGCGGCCGACGGCTACTGGCGCATGGCGCGCCGTCCGGCCTCCACGCTGCTGCACCTCGGGCCGGGGCTGGCCAACGGCCTGGCCAACCTGCACAACGCGAAGAAGGCGCGCTCGGGCGTGCTCAACGTCGTCGGCGAGCACGCCATTCCGCACGTCGAACTCGATGCGCCGTTGACCTCCGACATCGAGGGCATCGCCCGGCCGATGTCGCACTGGGTGCGCACGATCGGCTCGGCCGGGGGCGTCGAGGCCGCGACCCGCGATGCGGTGCAGGCCGCGACCACGCCGCCCGGGCGGATCGCGACGCTGGTGCTGCCGGCCGACTGCGCGTGGACCGATGTGCCGGGCGACGGCGCGGGCGGTGCGCGGATCGCGCGGCTCGCACCCGGCGCGTTCGACGCCTCGGTGATCGAGGCCGCCGCAGCGCTGCTGCGGGGCGGCGGGAAGACGGCGATCGTGCTCGGCGCCGACGCCTGCCACGAGGCCGGACTGGAGATGGCGGGGCGCATCGCGGCGGCCACCGGCTGCGCGCTGCTGACCGAGTTCGGCGTGGCGCGCGTGGCGCGCGGCGCCGGCCGCGTCGTGGCCACCCGCATCCCCTACGTGGTGGCCGCGGCGCAGGCGACGCTGGCGCCCTACGGCACGCTGCTGCTGGTGGGTGCGGCCGAGCCGGTGTCCTTCTTCGCCTACCCCGGCGTGCGCGGCCGACAGGCCGCACCGGGCACTCGCATCGTCGAGGTGGCCGACG
>CAIUGQ010000445.1 GCA_903898725.1 uncultured Burkholderiales bacterium
CGATGACCAGCTCGATCAGGGCCGGCACGCCTGCCGCCCGGGCCCGCTCGAAGGCCGCCGCGAACTGGCTGGTCTCGGTGACCCGCTCGCCGTGGCAGCCATAGGCCTCGGCGAGCTTCACGAAGTCGGGGTTGCGCAGCGCCGTGCCGTAGACGCGGGCCGGGTACTCGCGCTCCTGGTGCATGCGGATCGTGCCGTACATGCCGTTGTTGACCAGCACGACGATCGGCGTGGCGCCGTACTGCACGGCGGTCGCCAGCTCCTGGCCGGTCATCATGAAGTCGCCGTCGCCGGTGAAGGCGACCACGACCCGGTCGGGGTGGGCGAGCGAGGCGGCCACGGCCGCCGGCACCGCGTAGCCCATCGCGCCGGAGGTCGGGGCGAGCTGCGTCTTGTGGCGACGGTGCCGGTGGAAGCGGTGGACCGGCGTCGCGAAGTTGCCGGCCCCGTTGGTCAGGATGGCATCGTGGGGCAGCACGCGCTCGAGGTGCAGCACGCACTCGGGATAGCTGAGCGTGCCCGGCTGCGCACGCGGCACGCGCCACGCGGCGTAGTCGCGCACCGCGCCGTCGAGCCAGCCGGCCCAGCGCGCGGCCAGCCCCTCGGGCGGCGCGAGCGCATCGAGCGAGGCGGCGAACTCCCGGTTGCCGGCGGCGATCGGCAGTTCGGCGGCGAACACCCGCCCGAGCTCGTCGGCGCCCGGGAACACATGGACCAGACACTGCGCCGGGGTGGGCGACTCGATCAGCGTGTAGCCGTTGGTGGTCATCTCGCCCAGGCGCACGCCCACCGCGATCAGCAGGTCGGCCTCGCGCACGCGGGCGCCGAGCTTCGGGTTCACGCCGATGCCGACCTCGCCGACGTACTGCGCGTCGGCGTTGTCGTAGGCGTCCTGGTAGCGCCACGCGCAGGCCACCGGCAGCCCGAAGCGGTGCGCGAAGCCCTGCACCGACGCCCGCGAGGCCTCGTCCCAGCTCGAGCCGCCGACCAGCAGCAGCGGACGCTCGGCGGCGGCCAGCAGCTCGCCCAGGCGCGCGGTCTGCGCGGCCGACGGCGCGGCCTGCACGCGCCGGTACGGCCGGGCATCGGGCACGTCGGCGAGCTGCACCAGCACGTCCTCGGGCAGCGCCAGCACGACCGGGCCCGGCCGTCCGGAGGTGGCGACATGGAAGGCGTGCTGGATGAACTCGGGGATGCGGTCGGCGCGGTCGATCGACGCCACCCACTTGGCCATCTGGCCGAACATGCGCCGGTAGTCGACCTCCTGGAAGGCCTCGCGCTCGACGAAGTCGGTGCCGACCTGGCCGATGAACAGGATCATCGGCGTGGAGTCCTGGAACGCGGTGTGCACGCCGATCGAGGCGTTGGTGGCACCGGGGCCGCGGGTCGCGAAGCAGATGCCGGGCGCGCCGGTCAGCTTGCCCCAGGCCTCGGCCATGTTCGCCGCGCCGCCCTCCTGGCGGCAGACCACCAGCGGCAGGCGGTCGCGCACGTCGTGCATCGCGTCGAGCACCGCGAGGAAGCTCTCGCCGGGCACGCAGAACGCGCGGTTCGCGCCGTGCACGAGCAGCTGGTCGACGATCAGGCGGCCGCCGGTGCGCGGCCCCGGGGACACCGGGCGTGAGGTGGGGGTCATGGCGTGGTCGGGAGGGGTCGGAAGGACGGTGAACGGACGTGCCAGGCGAACAGGATCATCGCGCCGGCCACGCAGACGAGGGCGCCGCCCGCCATTGCCGCGGCGGAGTGCCACAGCAGCGGGGCGACCAGGCCGGCGATCACCGCGTTGCCCGCGCTCAGCGTGAAGGCCATGCCCGAGGCCGCCATGCCGCGACGTTCGGGGAAGGTGTCGAGCAGCATCACCTGCAGCGAGGCCATCGCCAGCCCCATGCCCACGTTGTAGGGGAAGAGCGGCAAGGTCGCCCACGGCACCCGGACCGGCTCCATCAGCAGCGCCTGGGCGAGGTTGCCGAGCACCGACAGCGACATCAGGGCGTAGCCGGCGACGATGGTGCGGACCGGCGACAGCCGCCCGGCCAGCCGCGACGACAGGAACGCGCCGGCGATCGTGCCGGCGACCGCAGGCACGAACAGCCAGGCGAAGGCGGTCGGCGCCACGCCCAGCACGCCGGGCAGGAACGCCGGCGCCGCCAGCACGTAGACGAAGAAGCCGCCGAAGTTCAGCGCGAGCACCGCCGCGAGCCGCAGGAACGCCGGGTTCGTCGCGAGCGACGCGTAGGCGCGCGCCATCGGGCCGGGCCGCATGCTGACGCGCTGCGCCGGCGGCAGCGTCTCGGGCAGGTAGCGCCAGCAGAACAGCGTCATCGCGAGCGAGACCGCCGCGAGGAAGCCGAACACCGAGCGCCAGCCGGCGAGCGCGTCGATCCAGCCACCGACGATCGGGGCGATGGCCGGGGCGATCGCGAAGAACATCGTCGCCTGCGACAGCATCCGCTGCGCCTGCGGGCCGTCGGCGACGTCGCGCACGACCGCGCGCCCGACCGTCATGCCGACCCCGGCGACCGCGCCCTGCAGCCCCCGCCAGGCCCAGAGGGCCTCGATCGAACCCGCGGTGGCCGCGCCGAGCGAGGCGACGGCGAAGGCCAGCAGCCCGACCAGCACGACCCGCCGCCGGCCGAGCGCGTCGGACAGCGCACCGTGCCACAGCGCCATCAGCGCGAACGGCACGATGAACGCGGTCAGCGTCTGCTGGACCTGCAGCGGGGTCGCATCGAGGTCGCGGGAGATCGATCCGAAGGCCGGCAGGTAGGTGTCGATCGCGAACGGACCCAGGATCGACAGGCCGGCGATGATCGGCGGCAGACGCCGCTGCAGGTCGGCCCGGGAAGCCGGACGCGGGGCGGAGGCGGGCATCGGGCGATTGTCGCACGCGGTGCCCGCCGGCTCGGCCGCCGAAACTGGCAAAATGCTGGATTCGCGACCCCGCGCCCTCCCACCTCTCACGCTCGCAGGCCCATGTCCCAAGTCAAGAAAGTCGTGCTCGCCTACTCCGGCGGCCTCGATACCTCGGTGATCCTCAAGTGGCTGCAGGACACCTACGGCTGCGAGGTGATCACCTTCACCGCAGACATCGGCCAGGGCGAGGAGCTCGAGCCGGCTCGGCGCAAGGCCGAGATGTTCGGCGTGAAGAAGATCTACGTCGAGGACCTGCGCGAGGAGTTCGTGCGCGACTTCGTGTTCCCGATGTTCCGCGCCAACGCGCTCTACGAGGGCGAGTACCTGCTGGGCACCTCGATCGCGCGGCCGCTGATCGCCAAGCGCCTGGTCGAGATCGCCCGTCGCGAGAAGGCCGACGCCATCTCGCACGGCGCCACCGGCAAGGGCAACGACCAGGTCCGCTTCGAGCTCGGCGCCTACGCGCTGATGCCCGACGTCAAGGTCATCGCGCCCTGGCGCGAGTGGGACCTGCTGTCGCGCGACAAGCTGCTCGCCTACGCCGACCAGCACGGCATCCCGGTCGACTACAAGAAGCGCAAGGGCGAGGCGCCGTACTCGATGGACGCCAACCTGCTGCACATCTCCTTCGAGGGCGGCATCCTCGAGGACCCGAGCCGTGCGCCCGGCGAGGACATGTGGCGCCTGACGGTGTCGCCCGAGAAGGCGCCGGGCAAGCCCGAACTCGTCGAGATCGACTTCGAGCGCGGTGATCCGGTCGCGATCAACGGCGTGCGGATGTCGCCCGCGGTGCTGCTCACCGAGCTCAACCGGCTGGGCGGCAAGCACGGCGTCGGCCGTCTCGACCTGGTCGAGAACCGCTACGTCGGCATGAAGTCGCGCGGCTGCTACGAGACCCCCGGCGGCACGATCCTGCTGCGTGCCCACCGTGCGATCGAGTCGCTGACGCTCGACCGCGAGGTCGCGCACCTGAAGGACGACCTGATGCCGCGCTACGCGAGCCTGGTCTACAACGGCTACTGGTGGAGCCCGGAGCGCCAGACGCTGCAGGTGCTGATCGACCACACCCAGCAGAACGTCAACGGCCGCGTGGTGCTCAAGCTCTTCAAGGGCAACGTGATCGTCACCAGCCGCGAGTCGGCCTACTCGCTGTTCGACACGAAGATCGCCACCTTCGACGACGACGGCGGCGCGTACAACCAGGCCGACGCCGGCGGCTTCATCAAGCTGAATGCGCTGCGCATGCGGATCGCCGGGGTGAAGGCTGCGGCCCGTGCGGCGGCGGCCAAGCCGGCGAAGGCCGAGAAGGCTGCGAAGGCCGAGAAGGCGGTCAAGCCCGCCAAGTCCGCGAAGGCGGACGGCGCCGCGAAGGCGGTCGGTCCCGCGAAGGCCGCCGCGCCGGCCAAGGCGGCGGCGAAGAAGTCGAAGGCCTGAGCCCGGCATGAGCGCGACCGCCCTCCCGACCGCCCTGCGCATCGAGCGGCTCGATCCGCTCGATGTGCGGGACGCGGCCGCGCTGGTCGCGCTGCTCGACGAGTACGCGCGGGACGGGACTGGCGGCGGCACGCC
>CAIUGQ010000446.1 GCA_903898725.1 uncultured Burkholderiales bacterium
CGCTGCTGCTGGTGCTGGCGGTGCGCGCGAACGCGGCGAGCGGCGACGACGACGTCGACGGCGGCGATCCACCCGCGGGCGGGGACGGCACGCGATGAACCACGCGCCGATCGTCCCGATCGTGCTGCCGGCGCTGGCCGCTGCGCTGATGCTCATCGACCGCCGGATCGCTTCGCAGCGCATGCTTGCCTGGGTGTCGACGCTGCTGCTCGTGGCCTGCGGCGCCTGGCTGGTGGCGCTGTCGGCCGATGGCTGGCGCGGCGTCTACCTGGCCGGGAACTGGGCCGCGCCCTACGGCATCGCCCTCGTCGCGGACCGGCTGTCCTCGCTGATGATCGCGCTCACCGCGCTGCTCGCCGTGATCGCGCTCGGCGCCGCGCACGGCCGCTGGGACAGCCGCGGCGAGCACTTCCATCCCCTGCTGCAGGTGCAGCTGATGGGCCTGAACGGCGCCTTCCTGACCGGCGACCTGTTCAACCTCTTCGTCTTCTTCGAGGTGCTGCTGATCGCCTCGTACGGGCTGCTGGTGCACGGCGACGGGCGCGCGCGGATCGCGGCAGGGCTGCGCTTCGTGACGCTGAACCTGTTCGGCTCGGCGCTGTTCCTGGTCGCGGCGAGCCTGCTGTACGGCGTGACCGGCACGCTGAACTTCGCCGACCTGTCGGCGCGCATGCCGACGCTGACCGGGGGCGATGCGACGCTCGCGCGCGCCGGGGCGTGGATGCTGCTGACCGTCTTCTGCCTGAAGGCCGCGATCCTGCCGCTCTACCTGTGGCTGCCGGGCACCTATCGCGCCGCGAGCCCGCCCGTCGCCGCGCTGTTCGCGGTGATGACCAAGGTCGGCGTGTATGCGGTGCTGCGCGTCTTCACGCTGGCCTTCGGCGCCGGGGCGGGGGCGCTCGCCAACGTCGCCTTCCCCTGGATCGCGGCCGTGGCGGCGGCGGGCTACCTGCTGGCGATGCTCGGTACGCTCGCCGGCGCCGACCTGCGCCGACTCGCCTCGATGCTGCTGATCGGCTCGGCGGGCTTCCTGCTGATCGGCATCGGGCTCGGCACCGAGCGATCAATCGCGGCCGCCGTGTTCTACCTGCCCCACACCACGCTGTCGGCGGCCGCGCTCTACCTGGTCGCCGACCTCGTCGCCCGCGGTCGCGGCGAGGCCGCCGACCACCTGCGGCCGGGCCCCGCGCCGCTGCGGCCGGCCGCCGTCGGGCTGCTGTTCTTCGCGACGGCGATCGCGGTCGCCGGGCTGCCGCCGTTCGGAGGCTTCATCGGCAAGGCGATGCTCCTCGCCTCGATGCTGCCCGAGACCGGCTCGCCCGGCCGCGCCGCGGGCGTGCTGTGGGCGGTGGTGCTCGCCGGCAGCCTCTTCGCGCTGATCGCGCTCGCGCGGGCGGGCAGCGTGCTGTTCTGGAAGTCCGACGGCGCGCCGGTGCGCGGCGTGCCGATGCCGCTGCTGCGCGAACTGCTGCCGTGCGCGATCGCGCTGGGGGCGGTCCTCGGGATGACCGTGTTCGCCGCGCCGATGCAGCGCTACGCCCAGGCCACCGCGCGCGAACTCGTCGCGCCCGAGTCGCTGGTCGACCAGGTGCTGCGCACGGTGCCGCAGGCCGGCCCCCATCAGCCCCGCCCGGAGTCCTTCCGATGAGCGCCGCCCCGCCGCGCCCCGGCCTGCTGCGCAGGCTGCTGCCCCGGCCCTGGACGGTGCTGTGGCTGTGGGCCGCCTGGCTGCTGCTGAACCAGACCCTGGCACCCGGGCATCTGCTGCTCGGTCTCGCGCTCGGCCTCGTGCTCGCCCGGCTGGGCGGCCCGCCTCCCCTGGCGCTCCAGGATGGGGGCCGCAGCCGCCCGGGCTGGCGGCGGCCTGGCATCGCGCTGCGGCTCGCCTGGGTCGTGCTGCACGACATCGTCGTCGCGAACCTGCAGGTCGCGCGGCGCATCCTCGGGCGCCCCGACGCGCTGGATCCGCGCTTCGTCTGGGTGCCGCTCGACGTGCGTCGGCCACGCTCGATCTCGCTGCTGGCGGGCATCGTGACGATGACGCCGGGCACGCTGTCGGCCGAGCTGTCCGACGACCACCGCCACCTGCTGGTCCACGGGCTCGATGTCGACGACCCCGAGGCGCTGGTCGCCGAGATCAAGTCCCGCTACGAGACCCCCATCCGGGAGCTGTTCGAATGATCGACCACGCGCTGACGCTGTCGCTGGGGATGTTCTGCCTCGCCATGCTGCTGTCCTGCTGGCGGCTGCTCGTCGGCCCCGACATCCTCGACCGGGTGCTGGCGCTCGACACGCTGTACGTGAACGCGCTCGCGGTGGTCATCCTGCTCGGCATCCGCTTTCGCACGCAGGTCTTCTTCGAGGCGGCGCTGGTGATCGCGATGCTCGGCTTCGTCGGCACCGTGGTCACCGCGCGCTTCGTCGCGCGCGGCGACGTGATCGACCACGACTGAACCCAGGCCCAGCGATGACCCACGAGGCGCTGCCGTTCACCATCGACCTGCTGGCCAGCCTGCTGCTGGTGGCCGGCGGCGCGTTCGCGCTGGTCGGCGCGATCGGCCTGGCGCGCCTGCGCGACTTCTACCTGCGCCTGCACGCGCCGACCAAGGCGAGCACGCTCGGCGTCGGCGGGACCCTGCTCGCCTCGATGCTCGTCTTCGGCTGGACCGGGCAGCGCCTGGTGATCCACGAGCTCCTGATCACGGTCTTCGTGTTCGTGACCGCGCCGATCGCCGCACATCTCCTGGTGAAGTCGGCGCTCGAGCGCGACCCGACGCTGCGCCCGCCGCCCCCCGAGCCCGGAGCACCTGCCGCCGAGGTGTCCGATGCCGCGGCCTCCGACCCGGCCGGGCCGGCGACGCCCGCAGGCTGAGCCGCGACCGGACCGGCCCGCCTCAGGGCGTCACCGGCACCGCGCCGGGGGACGGCTCGCGCAGCCCCAGGATGTAGCTCGCGAACGCCGGATCCTCGCCGATCAGCAGGCCGGGCAGCGCTTCCCGGAAGTCCTCGCGGGCACACCACTGCTGCATCGTGTCGGCCCACGACTGCCAGCGGCGCGCGCCCTGCGGGTCCGAGGCCTCGTCGTACAGCAGGATGTAGGCACGCTCGAACAGGGCGATCAGCATCTCGAAGAACAGCAGCCGACGCGCGGACTGGTCGGCGTCGAGCCCGGAGGGCGGCGGCAGCCGCGGGTGCAGGCCCAGCTCGGGGTAGGCGAGCACGTCGCGGACGAACTCGGTGTACTGCTCGGAGAGCCGCAGGTAGGTCTCCTCGTCGCGCTGCTCGATCTCCTTGCGCTCGTTCTCGCGCTCGGCCCGGGACTCGCGCCAGAGCGCGAACGCGGCCAGCGGCAGGCCGACCACCGTGACCACGTAGCTGCCGAGTTCCCAGAGCCGCATTGCGCCGTCGTCGATCATCGCGTCACCCCCATCGACGGTCGCGCGTCGGGCGGCACGACCGGCAAGGGGTCGAGTGTAGGTCGCCGCCGCTCGGGCTTCCCGGACGACCGCTGGTCGGGACGGGGCTTCGGGCACCGGCGGGGCCCGGCACTCGATCACATCCGGGACCGCGCCCCGTCCGCAGACTCGTCCCGATGACACCGCGCCGCCCCTCGTGAGCACGCCCCCCTACCCGCTGCTGTCGGCCCTGCTGGCGCCGCTCGGCCTCGATCCGGGCGAGGCGCCGCCCGATCCGGCAGGCTGGCAGGCGGTGCTGGCCGCGATCGAGCGCGGCATCGGCGGCCTGCAGCTCGAGCTGGAGGACTCGCGCCGTGCCTACCGGTATTCGGCCGATGCGCTGACCCGCGCGACCCTCAGGCTGCGCGACGAGCGGGACCAGCTGGAGTCGCGCGTCGGCGAGCGCACCGCACAGCTCGAGCAGAGCCGCAGCGACCTGATGCAGGCGCAGCGCCTGGCCGGCCTGGGCAGCTGGTCGGTGCGACTGGAGGACGGCCGCGTCGACGTCTCCGAGCAGTTCGCGCTGCGGCTCGGCATGGACCCCGCTGCGCCGCCGGCGAACGTCGAAGCGCTTCTCGACTACGTGCTCGAGGACGACCGCCAGAGCGCCCACCGGGCGGTGCAGGCCGCGCTGCGCGAGCCGGGTCGCTTCACCGGCGAGCTGCGCGTGCGCGATACCCGCGGCGAGGTCCGCTGGTTCTCGGCGACCATCGCCTCGCAGTCCGACCCGGACGGCCGCATCAGCCACCTGCACGGCGCGATGCTCGACGTCACCGCGCGCCGGCTCGCCGAGCTGCGCACGCAGCGCCTGGCGCTGCAGGACGAGCTCACCGGGCTGCCCAACCGGACCGCGTTCAAGCAGGACATCGCGCAGGCCGTCGAACGATCGCGCGTGCGCCGCTCGCGCTTCGCGCTGCTGTTCCTCGACCTCGACGGCTTCAAGGAGATCAACGATTCGCTCGGGCACGACGCGGGCGACGACCTCCTCAAGCAGGTGGCCGCGCGCATCGGCGGCTGCCTGCGCAAGGGCGACCGCCTCGCACGCTTCGGCGGCGACGAGGTCCTCGTGCTGATCGATCCGGTGCGCCGGCGGCGCGACGTCGAGACGGTGACCCGCAAGATCCTCGCGGCGGTGGCCACCCCGATCACGCTCGACGGCATGAACGCCACCGTCAGCGCCAGCATCGGCATCGCGATGTATCCCGAGGATGGTGACGACCCGCGCCGGCTGCTGAAGAACGCCGACGCGGCGATGTACCAGGCCAAGCAGGATGGCCGCAACGCGCTGCGCTTCTACGCGCCGAGGATCAACGCGTCGCTGCGCGAGAAGGTGTCGATGGTCAACGACCTGCGCGCGGCGGTCGCCCACGGCGCGCTGGGCGTCGCCTATCAGCCGATCGTCGACGGCAACGACGGACGCGTGCTCGGCATCGAGGCACTGGCGCGCTGGGACCATGCGGAGCGGGGCGCGGTCGGTCCGTCGGTGTTCGTGCCGCTGGCCGAGGAGACCGGGCTGATCGGCGCGGTCGGCGCGCAGGTGCTCGCGCGCTCGTGCGCGCAGCAGGTCGACTGGGATTCGAACGGCCACAGCGCGGCTGCGGCCGGGGGCTACCTGTCGGTGAACGTCTCGCCGGTGCAGCTGCGCAGCGACGGCTTCGTGCGCGAGCTGCGGGCATTGCTCGCGGACACCGGCCTGCCCGCCACACGGCTTCAGCTCGAGCTGACCGAGGGCACCGTGATGGCCGATCCCGAGCGGGCCGCGCGCGTGCTGGGCGAGCTCGCGGCGATGGGCGTGCGGATCGCCCTCGACGACTTCGGCACCGGACACTCGTCCCTCGCCTACCTGCGCACCTTTCCGATCCACTGCATCAAGATCGACCGGGTCTTCGTCGGCGACCTCGGACGCGGCGGCGCCCAGGCCGCCATCGTGCCGGCGATCGTCGCCATCGCGCGCAGCCTCGGCGCCGAGGTGGTGGCCGAGGGCGTGGAGACCGACGCGCAGCGCGAGGCGCTGCTTGCGCTCGGCTGCCGCGCGATGCAGGGCTACCTGTTCTCGCGGCCCCTGCCGCCCGAGGCGTGCGGCGCGCGCTTCTTCGCGCCGATGGCCGAGGCGGCCGCCGGCTGATCCGGAGGCGGCTCCGACGCCCAGAGCCGCGAGTGCCGGGGCACGCCCGCGAGCAGGAAGTTCATCTGGTCCGCGAGGATCCGGCGGTTCGCGAGGATGAAGGCCTCGTGGCGGTTGGGAACGTAGGGCACGTAGAGCAGCGGCATCGAGGCCGACTCGGGCGTGCGGTTGCCCTTGCGCTGGTTGCACGCGCGGCAGGCCGACACCACGTTCTGCCAGACGGTGAGCCCGCCGCGCGAGCTCGGCGTGACGTGTTCCATCTCGAGGGCGGCCTGCGTGAAGCGCCCGCCGCAGTACGCGCAGATGTGCCGGTCACGGGCGAAGACCATCGAGCGCGACAGCGGCGCCCGATCCTCGCCGCCGCGCACCTTCCAGCGCGGACCGTCGATCGCGATGATGGCCGCGATCTCCAGCGTCGAGCGGCGCCCGTGCAGCCGGCTGATGCCGCCGTGCAGCACGACGCGGTCGGCGCCGAGCTCCCAGCGCACCTTTCCGCTCGAGTAGTACGCCGCGGCGGACTCGTGGTCGACCCACCGCACCGGCGTACCGGCGATGTCGAGAACGAGGATGTCGTGCATCAGGGCATCCGTTCCGAGGAAGTACCGGAAATCCGATCATACCGGTGCGGTGCGTCGGCCGTGTGTCCGGGCCCGTGCGGCGCGCAGGTAGGATTCCGGCATGGACCTCCCCCGCCTGCTGCTGATCGCCACCGGCGGCACCATCGCCGGTGCCGCGCCCTCTGCCGACCGCACCCAGGGCTACCGGCCCGGTGCGGTGCCGGTGTCTGCCCTGGTCGATGCCGTCCCCGCCCTGCGCACGCTCGCCCGCATCGAGGCCGAACAGCCCTTCGCGATCGGCAGCCAGCACATGACGGGGGTCCACCACCTCGCGCTCGTCGCCCGCATCCGCGCGGCCCAGGCCGATCCGGGGCTGGCCGGCATCGTCGTCACGCATGGCACCGACACCCTCGAGGAGACCGCGCTGCTGCTGGACCTGTGCTGCCCGCGCGAGCGTCCGGTGGTGGTCACCGGCGCGATGCGCCCGGCAACGGCGATCGGTGCCGACGGACCGATGAACCTCTACGCCGCCGCCGCCGTCGCGGTCGACCCGGCCGCACGCGGCGCCGGTGCGGTGGTGCTGATGAACGACCAGGTGTTCGGGCCCGACCGAGCGGCCAAGGTGCACACCTCGCGCACCGACGCCTTCGTCGCCCGCGACGGCGCGCCGCTGGCCGCCCTCCTCGACGGACGTCCGCACTGGCATGTGCCGGCGTCCGAGGCGGCGGCGCGGCGCCCGTCCCTGCTGACCCGGCTGGCATCGCTCCCGACGGCCCTGCCGCGTGTCGACATCATCGCGCAGCATGTCGATGCCGACCCGGCGATCGTCCCGTTCCTGCTGTCGCGCGGCGCGCGTGGGCTGGTGCTGGCCGGTACCGGGCACGGGACGATGCCCGATCCGATGCGGGAGGCGCTGACCGCCGCGGCGGCGGCCGGATGCCTGGTCATCCGGGCGAGCCGTGTCGCCACCGGCCCGGTGACCCGCAATGCAGGCGTCGACGACGACGCCGGCGGCTTCGTGCCGGCGGGCTGGCTGTCGCCGCACAAGGCACGGCTGGTGGCTTCGCTCGCGCTCGCCGCCGGCCTGGGCCGCGACGAGGTGGCGGCGCTGATCGACGGGTTCTGCTGAAGGCTCAGGCCCGGGCTGGACCGGCCGGCAGGGCGGCTTCCGCCCGGCGCAGGACCGCCTCGAGTCCCTCGACGGCCTGCGCGAGCGTGCGCAGGTCCTCGCGACCGACGAGCTGCGGATCCTCCTGCACGAGGAACTGACGCAGTCCGGTCTCGACGCGGCCGCGCAGGTCGTCGGCCTGACGCACACCCTCGCGCGCGGTCTCGCCCATCCGGTGGGCGACCCGGTCGCCGAAGACCCGGCTCAGGTCCTCCTCGACGTCCCAGCGCAGCTGCTGGGCGATCTCGCCGACGGCAGCGGCGACCATCACGTCGCCCTCGACCTTCAGGTGTCCGGTCAGACCCCGCGGGCCGTCGCGCAGCAGTCCGAAGACCGCATCGATCGAGGGGGTCAGCGACAGCGTGACCGTGGGGGACTCGATCTCGGCCACCTCGAGCGTCCCCTGCTCGGCGATGCGGGCATCGGCCCGGACCGGCCCGAGCGGGGTGGCGACCACGATCCGGACGGTCCGTCCGACATGGGCGCGCAGACGGTCGCGCGCCCAGGCCTGCTGCCGCAGCACATGGTTCAGCGCGGAGAGCGCCGTCTGTGCCAGCGGCAGCGGGACCCCGGCCATGAGGCTCAGGCGCGGGTGAGCTGCTGGATGCCAGCCAGCACCCAGCCGCCCTGGCCGGAGGCCGGGCGCTCGAAGTTCCAGACCTCGTCGAAGGCCTCGGGCGCCGCGTTCGGCTGCTCGCGCAACATCCCGGAGAAGCGCACGCTGGCGAGGTGCTCGGTGGCGCCGGACTCCACGCCGAGCAGCTGGGCGTCGAGGGTGACCACGTCGGTCTGGTTCGGCGCGCCGTTGCGCTCGTCGATCTCGAGCTTGAGCTCGGCGAACATCTCGGGGCTGGTGAACTCGCGCAGGTCGGCGGTGTCGCCGGCGTCGAAGGCCGCCTGCAGCCGCACGAAGTAGACCTTCGCGTTGCGCACGAACCCTTCGGTGTCGAACCCGTCGGGCACGCGGCCCGTGGTCACCGGCTGGGCGGCGGCCCGCACGGCGTCCATCGGCTGCTCGCGGCTCGCCGCCGACGCGGGCATCGGCTGGTAGTTCGGCACCGAGGCTTCCTGGCCGAGGCCGGTGTAGCCGTAGGCGCCTGCGCCGGCGTAGGCCGGACGCTGCGGGGCGGCGGCGGCCGCACGGCGCGACATGATCATCCGCACGACCACCAGGGCCGCGACGGCGAGCAGCGCGATCAGCATGAACGAGGCGAGCTCGTCGCCGAAGCCGAGGTGGCTGGCCAGGGCCGCGAGGCCGAGGC
>CAIUGQ010000447.1 GCA_903898725.1 uncultured Burkholderiales bacterium
GCCGCCCCTGCACCCGGCGCAGCGCCTGCCCCGGCCCCCGCGCCGGGCGCGTCGCCGGCCCCTGCCCCGGCACCGGCCGTCGCCGGCGATGCCGTCCGCGGCAAGCAGCTCTACAACGACCTGCCGAACACCGTGCTGGCCTGCTCGCAGTGCCACGGTGCGCCGGTCAACAACACCAGCAACATCCTGTCTGCGGCCGGTGACTGGACCGTGATCTCGCGGGCGATCACCGCCAACAAGGGCGGCATGGGCGGCATACCGGTCGGGGCATCGCCAAACCTGACCGGCTTCGACATGCAGGACATCGCGGCCTACCTGGCGCAACCCAACCTCTGATCGGCCGCGCCGCGCGCGCCCTGAGAGGGTGCTGCGCGCGGCGACTGCATCACGACGAGGCGGGCGCTCCGCCTCGCCTCGTGCTGCGTCAGGCCGCGACCGCGTCCGCCAGCCGCTGCGCGAGGCGCTCGGCGGCATCGTCGCTGCGGGCCTCGACCATCACGCGCAGCAGCGGCTCGGTGCCCGACGGCCGGATCAGCACTCGGCCGTCCTGACCCAGCTCGCGCTCGACCTGGGTGCGCGCCGCGGCCAGACCGTCATGGCGCTGCCAGTCGAAGTCCTTGTGCACCCGCACGTTGATGAGCCGCTGCGGATAGAGCACGAGCTCCTGGGTCAGCGCCGCCAGCGTCATGCCGCTGCGGCGGATCGCGCCCAGCACCTGCAGCGCACTGATCGTGCCGTCGCCGGTGGTGTGGCAGTCCAGACAGAGCAGGTGGCCCGAGCTCTCGCCGCCGTACAGCCAGCCGCGCTGCTGCAGGGTCTCGAGCACGTACCGGTCGCCGACCTTGGCCCGTTCGAACGCCACGCCGAGTCGCTGGAACGCCTGCTCGAGACCGAAGTTCGACATCAGCGTCCCCACCGCACCGGGCACGTGCCGGTTGCGCGTACGGTCGCGCACGATCAGGTAGAGCAGTTCGTCGCCGTTGTAGACGCGGCCGTCGCCGTCGCACATCAGCAGCCGGTCGGCGTCGCCGTCGAGCGCGATGCCCAGATCGGCCCGATGCTCGAGCACCGCGCGCCGGAGCGCCTCGGGGTGCGTCGCACCGACCTTGTCGTTGATGTTCAGGCCGTTGGGCGAGGCGCCCACCGGGATCACGTCGGCACCGAGCTCGTGGAACACGTGCGGTGCCGTCTGGTAGGCGGCGCCGTGCGCGCAGTCGACCACCAGCTTCATGCCGCGCAGGTCGAAGTCCGACGGAAAGGTGCTCTTGCAGAACTCGATGTAGCGACCCGCCGCATCCTCGATCCGCTTGGCGCGGCCGAGCAGTTCGGAGCGCACGCAGCCCATCGGCGCCTCGATCGCCGCCTCGATCATCGCCTCGGTCTCGTCGGGCAGCTTGTTGCCGTCGGCCGAGAAGAACTTGATGCCGTTGTCGTCGAACGGATTGTGCGAGGCACTGATCACGACACCGGCGGACAGGCGCAGCGCGCGGGTCAGGTAGGCGACGGCGGGCGTCGGCAGTGGCCCGGACAGCATCACGTCGACGCCGGCGGCCGAGAAGCCGGCCTCGAGCGCCGCCTCGAGCAGATAGCCCGAGACCCGCGTGTCCTTGCCGATCAGCACGGCCGGCTTGATGCCCGCAGTGCGCTGCGCGAGCACGCGCCCTGCCGCATAGCCCAGCCGCATGACGAACTCGGGGGTGATCGGCGCATCGCCGACCCGACCCCGGATGCCATCGGTCCCGAAATACTTGCGCCCCATATCGCTCCCTATTCGTGTGTGGCCGCCTCGACCGCGGCCCAGACCGCGAGCGCATCGCGCGTGGCCGCGACGTCGTGCACGCGGACGATCCGGGCGCCGCGCGCCACCGCGGCGAGCATCGCCGCGAGGCTGCCGGGCAGACGCTGCTCGAGGTCACGGCCGGTGATCGCTCCGATCATCGACTTGCGTGACACCCCGATCAGCACCGGCAGGCCGTCCGCCAGCAGCTCCGGCAGGCGCGCGATCAGCGCGAGGTTGTGCGCGACCGTCTTCCCGAACCCGATCCCCGGATCGATCACGATCCGCGCCCGGTCCACCCCTGCATGCTGAAGCGCCGTCGTCCGTGCGGCAAGCCATTGGCGGACATCCCCGACAACCTCCCGATAGACGGGGGACTGCTGCATCGTCAGCGGGTCGCCCTGCATGTGCATCACGCAACAGGCGGCCTGGCTGTCGCGGACCGCCTCGATGGCCTCGGGGGTGGCGAAGCCGGCGACATCGTTGATCATGTCCGCGAGACCGGTCGCGAGCACCGCGCGCATCACGGCCGGCTTGCGCGTGTCCACCGACAGCGGGCGGCCGCAGTCGGCGAGCGCATGCAGCACCGGCAGCAGCCGCCCCGTCTCCACCTCGGGGGCGACGGGCGGCGCGCCGGGCCGGGTCGACTCGGCGCCGAGGTCGATCAGGTCGGCGCCTTCATCGATCATCCGGCGGGCCTGTGCGATCGCGGCGGTGGCATCGAGCCAGCGCCCGCCGTCGGAGAAGGAGTCCTCGGTCAGGTTCAGGACGCCCATGATCCGAGGGCGATCGAGGCTCAGCTCGAAGCGGCCGCAGCGCAGGCGCGGCGTGGGGACGGGAACGGCGGACGAGGGCGTCACGGCAGCGGGGGGTCGGTAGAAGGGTGACGACGCGAGACGGATGCCCGGAAGCGGCGGTCCGCCGTCTCGGCGCCGGGGGCAGCCGGCGCCGGATACGACTGCGCCCGCCGGTGAGGGCGGGCGCGGTCGGGTGACACGGCGGCTGCGAGGCGCAGCCCGCCCGTCAGTGGGCGGCGGGCGCGGTCGGCGCGTTCGGGGCGACGCCAGGCGTCGGCGAGGCGGGCGGCGAGCCCGGCTGGTTGCCGCCACGGTCCTTCGGGGGCCGCGGCGCACGGCCGGCGATGATGTCCTCGATCTGCTCCGCGTCGATGGTCTCCCACTCGAGCAGGGCCTTGGTCATCGCCTCGATCTTGTCGCGGTTCTCCTCGATCAGCTTGCGGGCGACCGCGTACTGGTCATCGATGATCTTGCGGATCTCGACGTCGACCTTGCGCATCGTCTCCTCGGACATGTTGGTCGTCTTGGTGATCGAGCGGCCGAGGAAGACCTCGCCCTCGTTCTCCGCGTAGACCATCGGCCCGAGCGTCTCGCTCATGCCGTACCGGGTGACCATGTCGCGGGCCAGCGCGGTGGCGCGCTCGAAGTCGTTGGAGGCGCCGGTGGTCATCTGGTTCATGAACACCTCCTCCGCGATCCGGCCGCCGAACAGCACCGAGATCATGCTGAGCATGCGCACGCGGTCCATGCTGTAGCGGTCCTCGGTCGGCAGCTGCATGGTCACGCCCAGCGCACGACCGCGCGGGATGATCGTGACCTTGTGCACCGGGTCGGTCTTGGGCAGCATCCGCGCGACCAGCGCGTGGCCGGACTCGTGGTACGCGGTGTTGCGGCGCTCCTCCTCGGGCATCACCAGCGAGCGCCGCTCGGCGCCCATGATGATCTTGTCCTTGGCACGCTCGAAATCGATCATGTCGACCAGCCGGCCGGCACGACGCGCGGCGAACAGCGCCGCCTCGTTGACGAGGTTGGCGAGGTCGGCGCCGGACATGCCGGGCGTGCCGCGGGCGATCACGTCGGCCTTGACGTCCGGACCGATCGGCACCTTGCGCATATGCACGTTCAGGATCTGCTCGCGACCGCGGATGTCCGGCAGCGGCACGACGACCTGGCGGTCGAAGCGGCCCGGGCGCAGCAGCGCGGGGTCGAGCACGTCCGGCCGGTTGGTCGCGGCGATCACGATGATGCCCTGGCCGGTCTCGAAGCCGTCCATCTCGACCAGCAGCTGGTTCAGCGTCTGCTCGCGCTCGTCGTTGCCGCCGCCCAGGCCCGCACCGCGCTGGCGGCCGACCGCGTCGATCTCGTCGATGAACAGGATGCAGGGCGCGTGCTTCTTGGCGTTCTCGAACATGTCGCGCACGCGGGCCGCGCCCACGCCGACGAACATCTCGACGAAGTCGGAGCCGGAGATGCTGAAGAACGGCACCTTGGCCTCGCCGGCGATGGCCTTGGCGAGCAGGGTCTTGCCGGTGCCGGGCGAGCCGACCATCAGCACGCCGCGGGGAATGCGACCGCCGAGCTTCTGGAACTTGGAGGGGTCACGCAGGAAGTCGACCAGTTCCTGGACCTCTTCCTTGGCCTCGTCGCAGCCGGCGACGTCGGAGAAGGTGATCGAGTTGCTGGACTCGTCGAGCATCCGCGCCTTGCTCTTGCCGAACGAGAACGCGCCGCCCCGACCGCCGCCCTGCATCTGGCGCATGAAGAACACCCAGACGCCGATCAGCAGCAGCATCGGGAACCAGCTGATGAAGATGCTCATCAGCAGCGACTGCTCTTCCTCGGGCTTGGCGTTGACCTGGACACCGAACTTCATCAGGTCCGAGATCATCCAGATGTCGCCCGAGCCCGGCGAGTAGACGGTCAGGCCTCGGCCTTCCTTCGTCTTCGCGCGGAGCGTGCGTCCGTCGACGATGACGCTGTCGATGCGGCCCGACTTCGCCTCGTCCATGAACTGCGAATACGGCATGTCGCCACCCCGGACCTGCCGCGTGTCGAACTGCTTGAACACGGTGAACAGGACCAGGGCGATCACCAGCCAGACCGCCGCCTTCGAGAACATGTTGTTCACTGAAACGCTCCTTCGCAGCCCGCCGGAAGGCGGGCCGAACCTTGCTCGTTCATTCTACGCCCAATCGAGCGGCGGAGCCGACCGACCGTCCATTGTCAACCCCCGGGCGACCCCGGAGATTCTGCTGCCCTGTGCTTCAGACTCCGGCCGAGCAGATAGGTTTCCGCGGACTCCGCCCGGGACGCCTTCGGCTTGCGCACCGCCACCGTCACGAAGGTGCGCTTGAACAGCTCGACGATCTGGCTGTAGCCGCTGCCGTGGAAGCACTTGATCACCAGCGCCCCCTGCGGCTTGAGGTGCCGGGTGCAGAACTCGACGGCGAGCTCGGCCAGGTGCCCCATCCGCGCCGCGTCCGCCAGCCCGACCCCTGACAGGTTGGGGGCCATGTCCGAAAGCACAAGGTCCGCCTTCGCCCCGTCGAGCATCCCGACGAACTGCTCGAGCACCGAATCCTCCCTGAAGTCGCCGAGCAGGAAGTCGACCCCGTCGACCGGCTCCATGGGCAGGATGTCGATCGCCACGATCCGTCCATTCACGGTGCCGCCCGGCCCCGCCAGCTTCTCGCGCAGCACCTGCGACCAGCTGCCCGGCGTCGACCCGAGGTCGACCACCACCTGGCCGGGCCGGATCAGCCGGTCCTGCTCGTCGATCTCGATCAGCTTGAAGGCCGCCCGCGAGCGGTACTTCCGCTGCTGGGCGAGCTTCACGTACGGATCGTTCAGATGCGCATGCATCCACGCCTGACTGAACCTGTTCTTCGCCATTCGACCCCGTGGACTACAATCCGGCGATGTCAGCTATCCCTGCAGAAGACCGCGACGCGGTCCCCGCTCCCCCGTTGTCGTCGGCCGAGCGCCGCACCTTGCGCGCCCGAGCCCACGACATCGATCCGGTCGTCATGATCGGCGACGCCGGCCTGTCCGAATCGGTGCTCGCCGAGACGGACCGTGCGCTGAACGCGCACGGCCTGATCAAGGTCCGCGTCTTCGGCGACGATCGCGAGGCACGCCAGGCGATGGCCGCGGAGATCGAGCAGCGGCTCGGCGCCGCGCTCGTCCAGGCGATCGGCAAGCTGATCGTGCTCTGGCGTCCCCGCCCGGAGGATACCGGGGTCGAGGGCACGCCGCCCAAGCGCGCCCAGTCGCCGCGCCGCAAGATGCTCACGGTGCCGAAGAAACTCGCCGCCGAAGGCAAGCAGGCGCCCAAGCGCCGCGCCCGACCCGGCGTGCCGCGGGAGGCCGAGGC
>CAIUGQ010000448.1 GCA_903898725.1 uncultured Burkholderiales bacterium
CTCGCTGATGGTCGTCACGCTGTCGCTGGGCGAGTTCAACATGTCGCTGCTGCTGCACACCCCGCTCACGCCGACGCTGCCCGTGGGCCTGGCCGACGCCTATGCGTCGCTGCGCATCGTGGTGGGCTCGGCCTACACGCTGGTTTTCTTCGTGATCATCGTGCCGCTGCTGGTGGCGCTGCTGTGGGCCTCGCGCCCGCGCGGGCGCACGGCGGCGCGACCAGGGACGGCGACATGAGCGGCACGAGCGGCATCCCGATCGTGCTGCGCGGCTGCGCGAAGACCTTCGCCGACGGCACACGCGCGCTGCATCCGGTCGACCTCGAGATCGGCGCCGGCGAGACCGTCGTGCTGCTCGGACCGTCGGGCTGCGGCAAGACGACGACGCTGCGGATCGTGGCGGGGCTCGAGTCGCCGGACGAGGGCGGCCGCGTGCTGTTCGGCGACGCAGACGTCACCCGCCTGCCGATCGAGCGCCGCAACGTCGGCATGGTGTTCCAGAGCTACGCGCTGTTCCCGAACATGACGGTCGAGGGCAACGTCGCCTACGGCCTGCGGGTGCGCGGCCTGCCGGCGAGCGAGCGCGATGCGCGGGTGCGCGAGATGCTGGCGATGACCGAGCTCGAGCCGCTGGCGGCGCGACGCATCGACCAGCTCTCGGGCGGGCAGCGCCAGCGCGTGGCGCTGGCCCGCGCGATCGCGCCGCGTCCGCGCGTGCTGCTGCTCGACGAGCCGCTCACCGCGCTCGATGCGCGGCTGCGCGAGTCGCTGCGCGTGGAGATCGACCGGCTGCTGCGCTCGCTCGGCATCACCACCGTCTACGTCACCCACGACCAGGCCGAGGCGATGGCGCTCGGCGACCGCATCGCGGTGATGGCCGAGGGCCGCATCGCGCAGGTCGGCACGCCGCAGCAGGTCTACAACGAGCCGGCCGACGCGTTCGTCGCCGACTTCATCGGCACGATGAACCGGATCGACGGGCAGCCTGCCGACGGCGCGCTGCGCTTCGCGGGCGGTGCGCTGCCGATGCCGCCGGGCTCGGCGGCCACCGCGTCGTCGGCGATGTTCCGACCCGAAGACCTGCGGCTCGTCGAGGCCGCCGACGCGCAGTTCTCGGGGCGGGTGCTCAGCCGCTTCTTCCTCGGCGACCACACGCGGCTGGTGATCGATGTCGGCACCGCGCAGCCGCTCGTCGCCCGCGTCACCGAGCGCGAGACGCCGCGACCCGGCGACACGGTGCACTGCGCGGTCCGCGCCTCGGCGCTGCGGGTTCCGCCCGACGCGTCCGCCGCCGCGGCCGGCACGCCCGGCCGCTGAACGGCGCGTCGTCCGCCCCCGCTCCCCGACCCACGACCGCCCCTCCCTGCCAACAGGACCGACCGCCATGCTGCTGTGCCAGATCAGCGACCTGCACATCAAGGCCGAACGCCGCCTCGCCTACGGCGTGGTCGACACCGCGTCGATGCTCGAGCGCTGCGTCACGAGCATCCTCGCGCTGCCGCAGCGCCCCGACGCGGTGGTGGCCACCGGCGACCTCGGTGATCGGGGGACCGCCGAGGAGTACGCGCTGATCCGCGAGCTGCTGGCCCCCCTGCCGATGCCGCTCTACCTGCTGCCCGGCAACCACGACGAGCGCGGCGCGCTGCGCGAGGCCTTCCCCGACCACGCCTACCTGCGCCAGTGGGTCCCGTTCGTCCAGTACGCGATCGACCTCGATCCGATCCGGCTGGTGGCGCTCGACACCGTCGTGCCGCGCTCGGGCGCGGGCGCGCTGTGCGCCGAGCGCCTGAGCTGGCTGGACCGCACGCTCGCCGAGGCGCCGGGGCGGCCGACGGTGGTGGCGATGCACCACCCGCCGTTCGTGACCGGCATCGGGCACATGGACCGCGTGGGGCTGGCCGGCGTCGAGGCGCTGGCCGAGGTGATCGCCGCCCACCCGCAGGTCGAGCGGATCATCGCCGGCCATCTGCACCGGCCGATCACGGTGCGCTTCGGCCGCACCGTCGCGGGCACCTGCCCGAGCCCCGCGCACCAGGTCGCGCTCGACCTCGACCGGGACGCCGCGGACCGCTTCACGATGGAGCCGCCGGGGTTCCAGCTCCACTGGTGGAGCGGCCTGCAGCTCGTCACGCACACGGCGGTCATCGGCGACTTCGCCGGGCCGTATCCCTTCCGCGCGGCGGGCCGGCTGATCGACTGAGGCTCGGGGCGAGGCGCGCCTCGCCTCAGGCCGGGAACAGCAGGGTCAGGCTCAGCCTGAACCCCCAGCCCTGCGGCGCGCCCTCGGGGGACTCGACCCAGTACCGCAGCCCTCCGCCGATGCTGAGGAGCTGCCCGCCGATCCTCAGGACCTTCGAGGCGGACACGTTGACGGGCACCGACCAGCGGGCGCGCTCCCAGTCGTAGGTGCTCTCGGTGTTCAGCGCGAACGTCCAGGCGTCGGGCGTCGAATAGCTGACGAAGGGCTGCACGAAGGTCGCGCTGACGTCCGGCCGCGAGCTGGAGCCGGCGAACGACCACAGGTGGTTGGCGAGCGCACCGACCGTCCAGCCGCTCGCCTGCTTGAGCACCACCGCCGTCGGACCCGCGCCCCACTGCTTCGCGCCGAGCGCATCGTCGCTGGCGGTGGGCAGCAGGAACACCGGGCCCGCCCCCCAGATCCAGCCGCCGGCGGTGGGGGCCTTGGGCGAGAAGAACACGCTCTGCACGATGTCGCCGAGCCCCGACTGCCGACCGCCGCCGGGCACGGCGTCGGTCTGGGTGACGATCGGCACGATCGTGCGCGAGATCAGCGTCCAGTCGGCGTTCAGGTCGATCGGCACGACCGGCTGCACGTTCAGCGTCGTGCGGTCGCCCCCGCGGCCGGGACCGAGTTCGCGATCATGGTTGAACTGCAGCGGCACGCTGATCAGCGCGGCGACCGGATTGGACAGCTGCTTGGCCAGATCGGCCGCGCCCACCTGCGCGGATGCGGCACCGCTGGCGGCGAAGAGCGCCGGGGCGAGCAGCGCGGCGGCGAGCGAGCACAGGGGCTCGGACCGAGGCGCGCCGCGGGGCGCGGACGGGGTCTGCGGGAACTCGGTGGCGGGTGCGGAACGGCGGGGGGCCATGGCGTCTCCTCGGTGGCGCGCGCCGGGCCGGGCGTGACCGACGCGCGACGCGTCGGCTCCTTGTAGCACCGGCCGGGATCCGGACTTGTCGGGCTCGCGACACCTCCGCGGCCGGCGACACACCCCGGCCGCGCCGCACGTCCTTCGCGTCAGGCGCGCCCCGCCCGCACCACGTCCGCCAGCGGCTCGCCCCGATGCAGCCGCCGCAGGTTCGAGACGACCATGTCCCAGCGCCGGTCCATCATCTGCTCGGTCCACTGCGACGAGTGCGGCGTCATCATCACGTTGGGCAGCGTGTGGAACGGGAAGTCGGACGGTCTCGGGCTCGGGTCGGAGGCGCTCGGATAGCGCCACCACACGTCGATGACCGCGCCGGCGATCGTGCCGCCGGTCAGCGCCTCGTAGAGCGCGCGTTCCTCGACCACCGGCCCGCGCGCGAGGTTCACCAGCACCGCGTCGCGACGCATCAGACCCAGCCGCCGCGCGTCGATCAGCGCCGTCGTCTCGGGCGTCAGCGCGATCGCGAGGATCACGAAGTCGCACTGCGTGAGGAAGGCGTCGAGCTGCGCGAGCGGATAGACGTGGTCGAAGGCGCTCGCATCGGCCGGCGCGGTGCGCGCGCAGCCGAGCACGCGCACGCCCATCGCATGCACGCGCGATGCGATCTCGCGGCCCATGTGGCCGAGTCCGACGACGCCCACCGTGCGGCTGTTGAGCTCGTTGCGGAACGGCCCGCTCACCGCGCCACTCCAGGCCCACGAGCCGGCGCGGAAGTCGTCCTCGACGGCCTTCCACCGATGGGTCCACATCAGCATCGTCATCAGGGCGTACTCGGCCGCGGCACGCGCGTGGCCGAAGGCGTTGCACACCGTCGTCGTCGCCGGCAGGCACGCGGTGTCGACCTTCTCCCAGCCGGCGGCCTGCACCTGCACCAGGCGCAGGCCGTGCGCATCGGTGGCCGGCCAGGGGAACGCGGTCGTCACCACCGCGTCGGCCGCGCGGATCGCGGCATCGCGCTCGACGGCGGGCGCCGCGGCGGGCACGCAGCTCACCTCGATGGGGAAGTCGACCTTCGCGCGCAGCCTCGGCAGGTTGGGGACGACCAGGTCGCCCAGCAGCGCAACACGTAGCGCGCCATGCAGCGGACGGGTCGGATCGGTGGAACGGGGGCCGGTCATGCGCGGTCTCGCAGCGTAGGATCCGGTCGATCCTACCCCCGGTCCCCGCCCCCGATGACGGCCTCCCGCGCGACCTCGGTCCACGATCTGCGACGGATGGCCCGCGCGCGGCTGCCGCGGGCGGTGTTCGACTTCGTCGACGGCGCGGCCTGCGACGAGCGCAGCGCGCGCGCCAACGTCGACGACTGGTCGGCGGTGCGCTTCGTGCCCCGCCTGCTGCGCGACGTCTCGCGCATCTCGGTGGCGACCACGCTGCTGGGCGCACCCTCGGCCGCGCCGATCGCGATCGCGCCCACGGGCCTGGCGACGCTGGTCCATCCCGACGCCGACCGCGCGCTCGCCCGCGAGGCCGCCCGCGCCGGCATCCCGTTCGCGCTGTCGACCGCCGCCGGCACCACGCTCGAGGACGTGGCCGCGGTCGGCCCCGGGCGGCGCTGGTTCCAGCTCTACGTGTTCCGCGACCGCGCGATCACCGAGCGGCTGATCGAGCGCGCGGCCACCGCCGGCTACGAGGCGCTGGTGCTGACCGTCGACGTGCCGGTGGTCGGCAAGCGCGACCGCGACCGGCGCAACGGCTTCACCGTGCCGCTGCGGCTGACGCCGTCGACGCTGCTCGACTTCGCGCTCCATCCGCGCTGGTGCCTGGACCTCGCGCGCCACGGCATGCCGACGATGCGCAACTACGCGCTCGGCGACCTCGGCGGGCGCCCGCACGCCGAGGTGGTGGGCGCGCTCTACGACCCCGGCCTGACCTGGGAGGCCCTCGCCTGGCTGCGTGTGCGCTGGAAGGGGCCGCTGCTGATCAAGGGCCTGCTCGCCCTCGACGACGTGCTGCGCGCGGCCGATCACGGTGTGGAGGCGGTGGTGGTGTCGAACCACGGCGGACGCCAGATCGACGGCACCTCGTCGACGGTCCGCGCGCTCGCCGACTGGGGGCCGCAGGCCGCGGCGCGCGTGCCGCTGCTGGTCGACGGCGGCATCCGCCGCGGCAGCGACGTGGTGGCGGCGCTGGCGCTCGGCGCGCAGGGCGTGCTGATCGGGAGGCCGACGCTGTACGCGGCGGCGGCCGGCGGCGCCGAGGGCGTGCGCCGCTGCCTGGACATCCTGGTCGAGGAGATGCACCTGACGATGGCGCACCTGGGCGCGGCGTCGGTGGCGGAGCTGGGGCGGCACTGCGTGGCGGTGGATGCGCGGGGCTGAGGGACGCGCGGGGCTGGGGGGCGCGCCGAGCTGAAGGGCGCGCGGGGCCGGGCCGTGACGGCCCGGGCGCCCGTCACGCGGCCCGCGCACGCCGGCATCCGGCTTGACAGCCGCCGCCACGCCCCCCTAAGGTCATGGCCATGTCCCGCCCGTGTCGCCCGCCGTCGCCCTGCCTCGCCCGTCGTTCGACGGTGCGTGTCGCGGCGCCGTCGTGCGCGCGCGTCGAGACTACCAAACGGCGTCTCCGCTAGCGCGGGACGTCGTGTCCCGTCTGGCGGAACGTCGGACGGGCACACGAGAGATCACCCATCGTTGCACGGTCCGACATCCGGTCGACGGAACGCACCCCGTTCCCCACACCGACAGAGGTCACCATGCAAGCGAGTTCCCCGCCCTTCTCCCGTTTCTCCCAACGCCGCGCGCTGCGCGTCGGCATCGTCGGCGCCACCGGCCTGGTCGGCGACCTGATGCGCCGCTGCCTGCTCGAGCGCGCGTTCCCCGTCGAGTCGCTGCGTCTGTTCGCGTCGGCGCGTTCGGCCGGGCGCACGCTGCCATGGCAGGGCACGCCCTGTGTCGTCGAGGATGCCGAGACCGCCGACTTCGCCGGCCTGGGCATCGTCTTCTTCTCGGCCGGCGGCGACACCTCGCGCGCGCTCGCACCCGTGGCGGCCGCGGCCGGTGCGATCGTCATCGACAACTCGTCGGCCTGGCGCGGTGACCCCGAGGTGCCGCTCGTGGTGTCGGAGGTCAATGCCTCGGCACTGCGATCGATCCCGAAGGGCATCGTGGCCAACCCCAACTGCACGACGATGGCCGCGATGCCGGTGCTCAAGCCGCTGCACGATGCGGCGGGGCTGCGTCGGCTGGTCGTCAGCAGCTACCAGGCGGTCTCCGGGGCCGGGCTCGCGGGCATCGACGAGCTGTCGCGGCAGCTCCACGCGGTCGAGGACGAACGGCGGCTGGCCTTCGACGGCACGGCCGCTCGCATCGAGGCCGGTCCGAAGTGGGCCGCGCCGATCGCCTTCAACGTGGTGCCGCTGAACTACCGCGAGGTCGAGGACGGCTACACGGAGGAGGAGATCAAGCTGCGCGACGAGAGCCGCAGGATCCTCGGGCTGCCCGACCTGGCGGTCTCGGGCACCTGCGTGCGCGTGCCGGTGTTCACCGGCCATGCCGTGTCGATCAACGCGACCTTCGATCGGCCGATCTCGGTCGCGCAGGCGAGCGCGCTGCTGCGCGCCGCACCCGGCGTCGAACTGACCGCGGTGCCGACGCCGCTGGCGGCGACCGGCCGCGATCCGGTGCTGGTCGGACGGCTCCGCCCGGACCCGACGGTGCCGCACGGGCTGGCGCTGTTCGCCTGCGCGGACAACCTGCGAAAGGGGGCGGCGCTCAACGCCGTGCAGATCGCGGAGGCCCTGATCGGGCGATGAGCGGCTGATGCGGTGACCGGACCGGGCGGCGCGCCTCAGCCGCCGCCCGCGAACGCCTGAACCCGTTTCCGCAGGAACGCCCAGTCCGCCCCGCGATGCACCGGATTCCCCGCCCGGTGTCCCCAGTCCGACTCGATCGGGGCGAGCGTGCCGTGCTTCAGGTGCGGCAGCTCGTCGGCGTTGTCCTGCCAGCGGAAATACAGGTCGGTGCGGCCCGGCATCAGCAGCACCGGGCATTCGATCGCGCGCAGCGCGGCCTCGAAGTCGCCGCCGTGGGCCGGGTCCTGCGCGATGCTGAAGTGCTGCCAGGTGTGGAGGTGCGCGAGCAGGTCCATCGCGTCGCGGCGCAGGAAGTTGCCCTCCCAGTTGCCGACCAGCCAGTCCTCGAGCGACGAGTGGCCGAGCTGTGTCCAGAGCCGGTCGCGGTAGAACGGCTGCGACAGCGCCCAGCCGGCGTAGACGCGGCCCATCGCGCGCAGGCCGCGCTCGGGCTTGCCGTCGAAGGACAGGCCGTTCCACGCGGGGTCCGCGCACAGCGTCGCCTTCACGCCCTCGAGGAACACGAAGTTGTGCGGCGAGCAGCGCGCCGCGCCGCAGACCACGGCGACACGGTCGACCTCGCCGGGGAAGCTCGCCGCCCACTGGTAGGCCTGCATGCCGCCCATCGACCAGCCGTAGACCATCGCCAGGTGCTCGATGCCGAACACCTCGCGCAGCAGCCGGCGCTGCACGACGACGTTGTCGTAGACCGACCACTGCGGCCAGCGGCCGCGGTCGAAGGGCGAGGCGGTGTTGCTGGGCGAGCTCGACAGGCCGTTGCCCATCAGGTCGGGGATGACGACGAACCAGCGCTCCGGGTCGAGGATGCCGCCGGGCTCGATCAGCCACTGCGTGTCGACGTGCTGCGCGGCGAACGAGGTCGGGTAGAGCACCACGTTGTCCTTGGCCGGCGACAGCGTGCCGTAGGTCCGGTAGGACAGCTTCGTGTTGCGGCTCGTGTGGCCGGAGACGAGGCGGACGGTGCCGGCGTCGAAGATCGCGGCGGGAGCAGGCGGGGAGGCGGTCATGGAGGCGATCGTCGGCAGGGTCTGGGGCGGCACTCAGGGTAACCGGTGCGCACCGGCGCGCGCGTTCGGGGATCAGCCGGGCGCCTGCTCCGCCGCTCGCCTCGCCCGGACCTTGGCTTCCAGCGCCTCGAGCGCGCGGTCCCTCAGGCCGAGCTGGCGCAGGTGCGCGACGGTGTCGAACAGGTAGTCGCAGCCGCGGCCGAGCGGCCCGGCCGCCTCGGCCAGGTGGCAGGCCACGGTGTCGGCGTCCAGGCCCGGGGCATAGCGGTCATGGTCCCGGTTGGCCGCGAACGCGATCGCGGGCGCGGGGCCCTCGGGCGTGTGGGCCAGCACCCAGACCGGGCGGTACGACTTGGTGAACATCTCGCGCCGCCACAGCACGTCGAGCTCGGTGCGCTCGGTGCCCGGCCCGAGCCGGTAGACCACCCCGCGGCAGCTGCCGCCGGACTCGAGCGAGAGCATCAGGCCGGGTCGTTCCGGACTGCCGCGCCCGGCGCGCACCCACAGGCAGAACTGTCGGTGCCAGCCGTGCACGCGGGCGACCCGCTGCTCGACATGGTGGAAGGCCGGGTTCCAGATCAGCGAGCCGAAGGCGAAGACCCAGACACGCCCGGGTTCCGGAGCCCGCTCGAGCATGGCCTCGATCTCGGCGCGACGCTCGTCGTCGGTCATGAACACGACATCCGGGCCGAGGATGTCGCGGACCGACGCGTGCAGGGAGCCGTCCAGGATCGTGTCGCGGGTGAGTCGGAACGCGGCCATGTCGTGGGCCGATTCTGCCACCGCAGCGCCGGCGCGCGGACGCCGGCTCAGCCGCGAACGTGGATTTCCGAGATCCGCTGGTGGTGCATCAGCTCGCGCACGATCACCAGCGAGGCCGCGAAGGCGGCGTCCGGCGGCAGCGCGTCCTGCGAGACCGGCCGGCCGAGCGCGCGCGCGGCGAGCCGATCGAAGACGCGCTCGATCGACTCGAGGTCGAGCACCGCATCGACGCCGGGCGGGTGTCCGGCCGCCACCGCGATCGCGCGCAGCGCCGGGTCCGCGCCCACCAGGCGCGAGGTGCCGGCGATGCCCGCGGGCGGCCGCATGACGGCGTCCTCCACCGTCTCGATCGCGGCCTCGAGCGCGAGCGCGGTCGGTGTGCCGCGCGCGAAATGGCGCGCGGCGAGCCGGGCCACGCCGGTGTCGAAGCGGATCGGCGGCTCGGGCTGCGCGGCCTGTGCCTCGCCCGCCAGGACCGTCACCGTCTCGTCGCCCAGGCACAGCAGCGCGAAGCGCCCGCCGACCGGGTCGGCCGCGCGCCACGCGGCCCACTCGCCGGTCTGGTCGGACGCGGCGGGACGGTCTGTCGCTTCGTTCGTCGCTTCGTCTGTCACGCCGCCCCTCGCGCCCGCCTTCACGCCCTCATCCCGCGCCATCGCAGCCCCCTGGGCTCCGGCCGGACCGTGCGCTCAGCGCAGCGGCCCGCGCGCCGGCTGCGCCACCCGCGGCCACAGCGGCCGCGTCACGCGCGTGTGCGGCAGCACCGCCATGTCCATCGAGCCCGAGCCGGGTGCCGACACGTACAGGATCTCGCGGGCGATCGGCGCGAAGCCGGCGTGGAAGTGCTGGGTCGACTTCGCGACCAGCAGCCGCGGCGTCAGCGGGTCGATGCCGGCCTCGGCGAAGCAGTCGGGGTGGAAGGTCTGGATGCGGTAGTCGTTGACCACCACGTCGATCGCCCGGGCGTCGTCCGGGCCGCCGATGCGCAGCCACGCCATGCGCCCGAGCGGCGCCATCGCGCCGCCGAAGGGCTGCCAGCCCTCGGGCGTGAGCCCGTTGACCATCACCCGCAGGTCGAGCGGATCACCCGACCCGCGGCCGAGCTTGCCGCCCAGCCGCAGATCGAGCGTCGCCCCGACGCCCGCGTCGAAGGCGAGCTGGGTGGCGATCGGATCCCACAGCGGCGACAGCGCCGCGCCCCAGACCTTGCGTTCGATCAGCCGGCGCAGCAGGAAGGTCGAGTCGCCGGCCGCGCCGATGCCGGGATTGTCGGCGGTGTCGGCCAGCACGAAGGGCCGGTCGCCGGGGCCGGCGTCGAGCACGCGGTCGATCGCGGCGTCGATGGAATAGAACGGCGGCACGATCCGCTCGCGCGCCGTCCAGACCTCGTCGGCGAGCGCCGCCGCGTGCAGGCGGGCGAGCGCGAGGTCGCCGTCGGCGACCACCAGCGTGCGCGTGCCGACCTCGGGCGTGTCGCCCCACGGGAAGCCGTGCGCGAGCGACACCGACAGCACCCCGGACTGGCGCTCCGCGGCCCGCATGCCGGCGACGATCGAGACCATCGGCTCGGCGGTCGTCGGATAGATGCCGAGCATCCCGCACTCGTGCAGCGCCATCACCGGACGGATGCGGCCCTCGAGCCTCGCCTGCAGCAGGTCGAAGACCTCGGCCGCCCGCTCGGCGACGTCGACGTGCGGATACTCCTTGAAGATCACCAGGATGTCGGCGCTCGCGACCTTCAGCTCGGTCAGGTGGCAGTGCAGGTCGAGCTCGGCCGCGATCGGCACGTCGGGGCCGACCAGATCGCGCACGCGGGCGAGCAGATCGCCCTCGGCATCGGGATAGCCGTCGGCGATCATCGCGCCGTGCAGGTTCAGCATCACCGCGTCGACCGGCATCGCGGCCCGCAGGTCGTCGAGGATCTCGTCGCGCAGGGCCTCGTGCACGGCGCGCGTGGTGTCGCCGGCGGGCGTGGCGAAGGCGGCGAGCCCCTCGATCACCGTCCAGCCGAGCGCGCGCGCCCGCTCGCGCCACAGGATCAGCGGCACCGCGAACAGCGAGGGCCGCTCGCCGTGGTCGCCGCCGCGCACCAGCATCGCCCCCTCGAAGACGGACAGCCCGGTGGGGATGGGCGAGAAGGAGTTGGTCTCGGTGCCGAGGCAGGCGGTGAAGATGCGGCGGGTCATGGCGTGGGGCGGGGTCTGCGCGGCGGGGTCGGGGCGTCGATGCTCGGGCAGGAACGGGGCGGGCGCAAGCTCGGGTTCCGGGCAGGGCTCCGTCAGTCCGCGGCCGGCGCGAGGATCGCGTCGACCACCGATCCGATGCGCCGCGCATCGTCCCCGTCAGCGGCCCCCGGATCCGCGAAGCGCGCGGCGATCTCGCGGCAGCGCACGGGCACGGTCGCATCGGCCAGCAGCGCCGCCAGCGCGGGCACGAGCCGCTGCGGCCGGCGGCTCGCGAAGTTCGACACATGACCCGCGCCCAGCGCGCGCACGCGGGCGCCGTTGTCGAACTGGTCGTAGGCCCAGGGCACCACGAGCTGCGGCGTGCCCGCGCGCAGCGCCTCGGCCACCGTGCCGATGCCGCCGTGATGCACGATCGCCGCCGCATGGGGCAGCAGCGTGCCGAGCGGCACGTAGCCGTGCCACAGCGCGTCGGCGGGCAGCCGCGCGGGCACCTGCGCCCGCTCGGGCGTGAGCAGCAGCGCGCGCCGCCCAGCGCGACGCGCCGCCTCGAGCGCGGCGGCGAAGAGGTCCGCCGCATGGACCTGCCCCGTGCCGGCGGTGAACACCACGGGCGGTGCGCCCGCCGCCAGGAAGGCGCGCACCGGGTCCGGCAGCGGCTCGCCCGAGTCCGGATCGTGCAGCATGAAGCCGCCGTCGACCATCGGCCGCGGCCAGTCGGGACACGCCGCACCGAACCAGGGCGGGAACAGCGCCACCGA
>CAIUGQ010000449.1 GCA_903898725.1 uncultured Burkholderiales bacterium
GCCCAGCGACTTCAGCAGGTTCTCCCAGGGGCTGCGCCCGAGCGACAGGTCGCCCGCGGCGGCGAGCGTGGCGAGACAGGCGGCCACGAGCGCCGCGTAGACGCCGCCCAGCACCAGGAACCGGAGCCGGCCGCGCGGCGCGCGCGCGGGCAGCCGCCCCGCGGCAGCCAGGCTCACCGACGCCTCACTTCGGCCCGAGCTTGCCGGTGGCGAGACCGGCGTCGCGGATCGGCTTGTAGAACGCGTTGTCGCGGGTCACGAAGCCGGTGTAGTGCGCGGGCAGCAGGTCGGGGCGCTGCGCGAGCAGCGGGCCGACGGCCTCGAGCGCGGCCCGCAGGCGCGCCACGAAGGCCCCGTCGGCCGCCAGCGGCGCACTCACCGCGAAGGCGTCGTTGGGCAGCGGCGCCGACTGCCAGATGACCTTCGAGCGCTCGGCCTTGATCAGGCCCTGCTCGATCATCGCGTTGCGGTTGCGGTTGTAGTCGGCGCCGGCGTCGATCGCACCGGCGGTGACCTGCATCTGGATCGCCTGATGGCGGGTGTAGAGCACCCGCCCGAAATGCCGCTCCGGGTCGATGCCCTGCTGCAGGAAGAAGTGCAGCGGGATCAGGTAGCCCGAGGTCGAGCCCTTGTCGCCGAAGGCGAACGTGCGGCCGCGCCCCTTCGAGATCAGGTCCTGCGCGTCGTTCAGGCCCGATTCCGGGTGGGTGACGATCAGCGCGAAGTACTCGGGGCGGCCGTCGTACAGGATCGTCGAGACCGCCTGCGCGCCGGCGAAATGCTGGGCGAGCACGTAGCCCCAGGGCCCCATCAGCGCGAGGTCGGTCTCGCCGCTGGCGAGCGACTTGGCCAGGCCCTCCCAGCTGTCGACGGTGCGCAGGTTCACCGGGCGGCCGAGCCGCTCGGCGAGGTGCCGCGCGAGCGGCCGGTAGGTCGCGTCGTTGCGTTCGCGGTCGGGCTGGAAGAGGCCCACGCCGAACTCCAGGGGCCGCGTCTGCGCGCGGGCGACGGCCGGCCATGTCGCGCCGCCCGCCGCGAGCACGCCCGCGCCGGTCCGCAGGACGGCGCGGCGATCGAAGCCGGCCATCAGGCGTTCGCGTCCGCGGCCGTCGGCTCGAGCGCGCCGCCGCAGCTGCTGCCCTGTCCCGCCGTGCAGCCGTAGCAGTGGTCGGCGATCCGGATCGGCTCGCCCGCCGGATCGGTGCGCAGCAGATCGCGCAGATGGGGCCGCGACGCGCTGCCCAGCCGGGCCCGCAGGCCGAGCATCTGGTTGAAGTCGCAGTCGTAGAGGCTGCCCTCCCAGTCGACGCTCACCATCGAGCGGCACATCACCGTGTCGAGGTTCTCGGGGCGGTAGGCGTCGCGCAGCAGCGTCATGTAGGCACCGAAGGTGCCCTTGCTCACCAGCGTGCTCCCGAAGCGCTGCACGGGCATGTTGGTCAGGGCGAGCAGGCGATCGAAGCGGATGCCGAAGTGCGCCATCAGCTCGCGCTTGTAGTCGGCCTCGAGGGCGGCCTGGGGCGGCGGCAGCGACGGCCCCTGCGGGTTGTAGACCAGGTCGAGTCCGAGGCCCGTGCCGGCGCCGTAGCCCAGCGCGTTGAGGCGGCGCAGCCCGTCGATGCTGCGCTCGAACACGCCGTCGCCGCGCTGGCGGTCGACGTTCGCCGCCGAGTAGCACGGCAGCGAAGCCACCACGTCGACGCCTTCGGCGGCGAGGAACTCGGCGAGGTCTTCCTGGCCGGGCTCGGAGAGGATCGTCAGGTTGCAGCGGTCGATGACCCGCAGGCCCAGGCCGCGCGCGGCGCGCACCAGGGTGCGGAAATGCGGGCTCAGCTCCGGCGCGCCGCCGGTCAGGTCGAGGGTGCGCACGCCGCGCGCGCGGAGCACCTCGATGACCAGCGCCGCGTTGTCCGCGTCCATCATCTCGGTCCGGTTCGGACCGGCCGCGACGTGACAGTGCAGGCAGCTCTGGTTGCAGCGGTAGCCGAGGTTGACCTGGAGGGTCTCGAGCGCGCGGCGCCGGATCGGCGGGAAGTCGGTGGCGGCGAGCAGCGGAAGCGTGGCGTGCATGGGTCGATGGGCCTTACGAGCGGAGCGTCTGCCGGTGGATTCGCCGGCGAGCCCGGGAAGGTTACAGCGTCCCGCAATCCGGGCGCTGAGGCCGCCTCGGTGCTGGCGCGATCGTTCATCGCGGCCCTGGCGCGATCGTTCAATACGGCGGGACATCGCCGACGCGATGATCGGGCCTCGCCCGCCGGAGGACACGATGAGGCTGCATGTCAACGGATCATGGATCGAGCTCGACGACGCCTGGGTCGAGGAGACGCTGCTGTCGGCATTGCGCGAGGCGCTGGGCCTCGTCGGTGCGAAGTTCGGCTGCGGGGTCGGCCTGTGTGGTGCCTGCACCGTCCTGGTCGATGCTCGCCCGCAGCGCGCCTGCCTGCTGCAGGCCGGCGCGCTGGGCGGCGCACGGATCGAGACGATCGAGGGCCTCCGGGGCGACGGGGGCGACGGCGTGCCGCATCCCGTGCAGCAGGCCTGGCTCGATGCGTCGGTGCCGCAGTGCGGCTACTGCCAGGCGGGGCAGGTGATGGCGACGGTGGCGCTGCTGCGTCGCCTCCCGAAGCCGGACGATGCCGACATCGACGCGGCCCTGGCGGGGAACCTCTGCCGGTGCGGCACGCAGCAGCGGATCCGGGACGCGGTGCACCGCGCGGCGGCCGCGACCGGGGGTCGGTCGTGACCCGGTCGCGGGTCCGCCCCGTCCGAGCCGGGCGTCGCGCGTTCCTGGCCGCCGGCACCGGGCTGACCGTGACCTTCGTCGCCGGCTGCGGCGCGCTGCCGGTGATCCCGCGGCGCCCCGCACCGAGCGCCGCCGACGCCGGCTCGTGGATCCGCTACGCCGACGGCCGGTACACGCTGACGATCCCGCGCGTGGAGATGGGCCAGAACGTGCTGACGGCGCTCAAGCGCATCGCCTGCGACGAGCTCGGCGTGCCCTGGGACCAGGTCGACGCGCGGCTGCACGGCACCCGGGCGCTGCCGCGCGTGAAGGCGACCGTGGGCAGCGACTCGATCCGCGAGTTCGCGATCCCGCTCGCCCAGGCCTGCGCGACGCTGCGGGACGCGCTGGCCGCCGGTCACCCGGGCGGCCTCCTGGCAGCGCGCGCCCTGCCCTACGACACGCTGCGGGCCTTCGCGACGTCCGCGCCCCGGCCGCCGCGCAGCGAGCCGATCGAGCAGGGTCGGGCCATCGTCCGGGGCGAGGCGCTCTACGCGGCCGACGTGCGTCGACCGGGCCAGCGCTTCGGCCGGGTGCTGCGGGCGCCGGTCTCGCCCGAGCTGGCCTCGCGGGTGCGGTCGCTCGACGAGGCCGCGGCACGTGCGGTGCCGGGCTTCGCGGGCCTGGTGCGCGATCCGCTGCTGTCGCTGGGTCGCGCCGAAGGGGTCGGCATCCTCGCCGCCACCCCCGGTGCGCTCGAGCGGGTCGCCGCGGCCCTGGCCGTGCGCTGGTCGGTCGACGGCGCCTTCGATGCCGACGACGTCGCCCGCGCGATCGACGTCGATGCGCGGCTCGCGCACGGTGCGCTCGGGCATCGAGCCGGCGGCGGCACGGCGGACCTCGCTGACCTGGCCGGGCCCTGGGACGTCGATCTGCGCCTCGACGTGCCGCCCGCGGCGCACGCCCCGATCGAGCCGCGCGCCGCGGTCGCCGAGTGGACCGCCGAGGGCACGCTCCAGGCGTGGGTCGGCAACCAGGACGTCTTCTACGTCCGTGACGTCATCGCGGCGCGGCTCGGCCTCGAGGCGGCGCGCGTGCACGTGCAGGGCATGCGGGTGGGCGGCGCCTTCGGCGGCAAGACGATCGCCACCGTCGAGCTCGAGGCCGCGGTCCTCGCGCGGGCCGCGGGCGGCGCGGTGAAGGTGCAGTGGACACGCGCCCAGGAATTCGCGTTCGGCTTCCATCGCCCCGCGTCCAGCCACCGCATCCGGGCGCGACTGCGAGACGGGCGCATCGACGCGTGGTGGCATGGCTTCGCATCGGGCCACATCCTGTTCACGAACGCCGTGCTCCCGGCCTGGATGCAGCGGCTGACCGACGTGATCGGCGACGACGGCGTCGCACGCGCCGCAGTGCCGCCCTACCGGACCGGGGCGACGCGCGTCGAGTTCGACCTGGTACGCCTGCCGATCCTGGGCGGACCGTGGCGCGGGCTCGGCGCCGGCCCGAACGCGCTCGCGATCGAGACCGCGATGGATGCGCTGGCGCGTGCGGCCGGACGCGATCCGGTGGCGTTCCGGCTGGCGCATATCGAGTCCCCCAGGCTGGCACGCGTGCTGCGGCGGGTGCGCGACGCCGCCGGCAGGCCGCCGTCGGGCGATGGCGCGCGCCGCGTCGGCCGCGGCGTGGCCTGCGGAATCTACAAGGGGGCGAGCTTCGCGGCGGTGATCGCCGATGTCGACGTCGATACCGCCGACGGCACGGTGCGCGTGCTGCAGATGCACTGCGTGCACGACTGCGGCCGGGTGATCGATGCCGACCAGGTCCGCGCGCAGTGCGAGGGCAACCTCGTCTGGGGACTGGGCATGGTGCTGCGCGAGGCGCTGCCGATCGGCACCTCGACGATCGGGGCGGCGAGCTTCGCCGACGCGCCGATCCCGCGGATGGGCGAGGTACCGCCCCTGCACGTCGAGCTCGTCGACGACGGCGATCCGCCGACCGGCGCGGGCGAGACCGCGATCGTCGCCTCGGCCGGTGCGATCGCGAACGCGATCTTCGATGCGATCGGCTATCGTCCGAACCGCGTGCCGGTGCGCCCCGCCGACGTGCTCGCCCACCTGCGGGCGGGTGGGCGCGGCTGACGCACGCCTGCCCGCACAGCGCTTCGATGGACGACTTCGCCAGTGCCGCCATGGTCCGTGTGCTGACCCACGGGATGGCTGCGCTCGGCCTCGAGATACCGGATGCGGCGGCCGCGTCGGGCGACACGCCGGCACGGATCGGGCTCGACGTGAAGCGCGCGGTCGTCGAGTCCGCGATCCGGCAGGGCGGCCTCGCCTGCCTGCCCCGGCTCGGCCGCGGCGTGCTCACGTTCGCCGACGACCCCACGCACCGCGCCCTCACCGCCGCCCGCGACGGCATCGACCTCCTGGAGCGCTGGTGCCGGCTGGAACGCTACGTGCACTCGGAACACCGCCTCGAACTGCGCGCGGGCGGCGACGGTCGGGCGGACCTCAGGCATGTGTCGCTGCAGCCGGGGCACGCGCCGTCGGCGGCCGAGGACCTGGTGGTGCTCGGCGTGCTCGCCGCACTGCTCGAGGCGATCGGGCTGCAGGCGGTGCGGGCGACGATCGACGGGCACGAGGTCCTGGGGGACGGCGCGACGCAGGCGCTGCTGGGGCGACTGGCGCAGGCGGGGCGCACCGGTGACTGGACCCTGCACTGGCGTCCCGGCCGCAGAGGCAGCGAAGCGACGGCCAGCGCCGTTGCGCCGCCGCGGCCGTCCGGCGGGCCCGTGGCGGCGCCGCTCGACCTGTGCAGCACGCTGCCCTGGCCGGACGCGGCGCTGCGCTGCGCGCGCGATGCGCTGTCCGACCCGCTGCGGCCACGCACGCTCGCTGAAGCCGCCGCGGCTCTCGGCCTGTCCGCGCGCGGGCTGCAGCGCACGCTCGCGGATGCAGGCCTGACCTGGTCGGCCGTGCAGGCACAGACCCGTGTCCGCGCAGCGTCGTGGTGGCTGCTGGAGACCCCGCTGCCGATCGCCGAGATCGGCTTCCTGTCCGGCTATTCGGACCAGCCGCACTTCACGCGCGAGTTCGGCCGGCGCATCGGCCTGCCGCCGGGGCGGTATCGCGTGCACTTCTCGCGCGGGTAGCCCCCGACCCGATCGGGTCAGGCCTCGACGGGCGCCGAAGCGGTCGCCCGACCCGGATGGCTCCGTCGGGCCCGCTGGAGCGGCCGGACGCCGGGCCGACCCTTGCGAGGACGCGCTTCTGCCCTACTGTCACCGTCATCGGCCCGCCGTGACTCCGGCCGAGTGCTCAGACCGGGCGTACCCGGTCACCGTCGCCCGCAAGGCGCATCCCGTGTTCGATACCGTCACCCGATTCCTTGGCGCCATGCTGCTGCGACTGCCGACCTGGGCAGCCGTCGCCGCGATCTCGGGGACGTCGGTCGCGCTGACGGTCGGCGCGGTGCTCGCCGTGCACGTCCTCGGCCCCGGCTATGGCGACGGGCTGCGTCGCGCGCTCACGATGGGCAGCGTCATGCCGCTGATCGTGTCCGCCCCCGTGGGCTGGATCGTCGTGGGCCTGCTGAGGGCACTCGAGCGAGAACATGCACGGGTGCTCGCGCTCGCGGGTCACGATGCCCTGACGGGCCTGGCGAACCGGCGGACCGCGACCGAGCGGGCGCATCGCGACATCGACATGGCCCGGCGGGGCGGCCGGCCGCTGGCCATCGCGCTGCTCGACCTCGACGAATTCAAGGCCGCCAACGACCGCCACGGTCACGCGGTCGGGGACGCCCTGCTGTGCGCGACCGCCGAGGCCTGCAAGCGGACGGTGCGCGCCGCCGACACCGTGGCCCGATGGGGCGGCGAGGAGATCGTCATCGTGATGCCGGACACCGATCAGGCAGGCGCGGCCGTCCTGATGGAGCGCGTGCGCGATGCGGTGTCGGCCTCGCGGGTGCCGGGCACCGACGGCGAGGCCGTCGGCTGCACGGCCAGCATCGGCGTCGCCGGCCTGGCCGCTTCGGATGCGGCACCGCCGACCCCATCGGTCTTCGAGCAGCTCGTCGCGACGGCCGACCGCGCGATGTACGACGCGAAGCGTTCGGGCCGGGACCAGGTGCGCGTCGCGGCCTGAGCC
>CAIUGQ010000450.1 GCA_903898725.1 uncultured Burkholderiales bacterium
CGGGCGGGCACCGCCGGCCTCGTTCTTGTAGACGACGAAGTTGCCGTCGAGCTGCATCTGGCCGAAGTACTGCCCGCCGATGGACACCAGCGACTGCCACGGGAACAGCATCCGATCGGTCCGCAGCGAGTCCGCGCCCGGTACCGGGGCCACGCCCGCGGTGAACGACCAGTTCTCGATCCGGTGTTCCTGCACCGCTCCGCCGGTGGCCGCGGTGAAGCCCATCAGCATCGTGTCGCCGACGATCGCGGGCAGGTCGAGCGGCACGGTCAGCACCGGCCAGGTCGAGGTGATGTTCGTCGCGCCCTGCTCGAGGTTGATCAGCAGGCGTTTGCCGACGCCGTCGTAGACCACCCAGGCGGTGTGCACCGCGTTGTCGGCGAGCCGGAAGGGGGCCGGGGTCGGCGCGATTGCCACCATCGAGCCGTTCACCAGCACCGCGAGGTGGTTGTCGTTCGGCTCGCCGGCGTTGCGGTACGCATCGAACTTGACGGCCACGCTGCGGTCGATCCCGCCGTATCCGAGGGCACCGCCGCCGCCACCGAGTGCCATCGTGTCGTTGCCGTGCACGACGAAGGCGAAGCCGTCGCCACTCGTGCCGCCACCCATCCGGAACTGGAAGCGGGTGACGAAGGAACTGGTCGGCGTCAGCGTGATCGGCGAGCGGTGCCAGGCCGAACCGGACTGGCCCTGCTTCGCCGGGGTCAGGCGCAGCGCGCCGTCGGCGGTCACGTCCGCGCTGCCGTTCATCGCGATCGCAGTGTTGCCGGCGAAGCTCGTGATCGATGTGCCCAGGATCGCCGAGGGCGGCACCGTCGCGCGCGGCACCGGCACATGCACGATCTTCGCCACCGAGGGCACGCCGGCCGCGTCGATCGCGAACACCATGTACCAGCCGGGCGGCGCGGTGTTCGCATCGGCGTCGAGCTGCGCGTTGAGGTGGTTGCCGTTCTGCCGGAACGGGAGCTCGAGGAAGCGCTGCTCCACGTCGAGCGAATGCGTGACCGAACCGGCGCGAACCATCGTGACCCGCTTGATCGGGGCGGTGGTGTTCATCGCGACCACGAAGGACTCGCCGTGGGCGACCGTCGAGGGGGCCGAGCTGATCCGCGGCCGCGGCGCGGGCGCGCCGGAGGCGGTGAACAGGTAGGGCGGCCGGTAGACCTCGGCGTTGAGCTGGGAGACGGGGCCCGGCGCACCGCCGCCGCCCACCAGGACCGTCGCGTCGGGCATCAGCATCGCCACCGAGTGGTATTCGCGTGACTTCTGCGCGGACGCGCCGTCGGTCCACGTGCCGGTGGCCGGGTCCCAGATCGATGCGGCGAGCGCGACGCGCGTGCCGCTGTTGTCGTAGCCCCGGTCGTCGAGCGCGCCGCCTCCGGTCAGCAGCACCTTTCCGTCGGCGAGCGTCGTCAGCGTTGACCAATAGCGGTTGTCGCCGGTTCGTCCGGTCGGTGTCGCGGTCGGCGTGTCACCGCGCAGGTCGACGACCGCTGCCTGTCCGCCCTGGCCCAGCATCAGCACGCGTCCACGGTCGTACATCGTGGCTGGCAGGTTGATCCACGACGGAAACGGAAGCGTTCCAACCGCATTGACCACCCGGCCGGGGCCGTTGGGGTCCAGCGAATGCAGGATGTGCTCTGTCATGAACGTGACGCGCCCGTTCGGCGTGAGCCAGGCGCGCGGATACCACCAGGCATTGCCGGGAAGCTCCAGGTTCGCGTTCTGCAGCGTCCGCCAGCCCTGGCCCTCGGTGAAGACCTCCACCTCGCCGACCGCCTTGAACTGTTCCTTGTCGTCGATGCCTCCAAGGGTCAGCAGACGCCCGTCGGGCAGCGTGAGCAGCGAGTTGTACCAGCGCGGCCGCGCCATCGGAGTACCGGTGCTGACGAGGCTCCGGTCCCTGAAGTCGAAGACGTTCACGTCGCGCACGCCGCGGTTCGTGAGGAGTTGCCCGTCCGGAAGCAGCTGTCCCGTACCGCGGATGTCGCCGCCCGCGAGCAGCATGCGGCCGCTCGACGGCAGCAGCGTCTGCGCGCTGCAGAAGAGGTTGGTCTTCGTGAGGTTCGGCAGCAGGGTGTTCCGCCCCGTCGAGGGATCGAACACCGCGTACTCGAGTTGCCCGCTCTCCTGGCCGTTCTCGTCCGCCCCATACGTGAGGACGGTGCCGTCCGGGTTCAGGGCCGCGTGGATCGGGATGAGCGGCCAGGGCATCACCTCGGACCACTGGCCGTCCCGCGCCGGCGCCGTGACGGCATTCTTGGCCGTCCGCGCCGCGTCGCTATCGAGTCCGCGGTCGATTCGAGGTTCGCCGCGCTGGACCTCGAGCGCTATGACGGACGTGCTTCCCGCGGTGGTGTCCGCGGACGGCGTGGTCGCGGCATTCGGGCCACTCGTCGCAACATCGCTGCCCGACGAGCAGCCCGCGAGCGCCGCGGCGACGGCGAGCGCCGCGATCAGCGGGCTCGCGCACCGGGACGGAGCATGATGGAAGGGCATCGCGCGTATAGGTTTCGTTCCTGAAGCGCGAGCTTAGGTACCTTGCCGCGCACGCGTCCGTGCACGAATTCACGCCTGGCGAGCGTCGTTCAACCGAAGTGATCGGCGCCGAGCGCTGAGCGGTCGCGCGAACCGGCCGGGATCGGTGAGGTCGCGCGACCGCGGTGAACGTGACGATCGGCCGGTCCGCGCCGCCCGACCGCGCGCCGACCTCAGTCGACCGTCGCCCCCGACGCCTTCACGATCCCCTGCCACAGCTTCAGGTCCTCGCGCAGCAGCGCGGCGAGCTGATCGGGCGTCGACGGCGCCGGTTCGGCACCCTGGCCGCCCATCCGCTCGGCGAGGGCCGGATCGGCCAGCACCTTCGCGCCCTCGGTCGCGATCCGGTCGACGATCGCCTTCGGCGTGCCGGCCGGCGCGAAGAGGCCGTACCAGGAGTTGGCATGGAACCCGGGCAGCGATTCGGCCAGCGTCGGCAGGTCGGGCGCGAGCTTCGTGCGCTTCTCGGTCGCCACGCCGATCACCTTGAGCTGGTTCGAGCGGACGAAGGGGATGACGCCGGGGAAGCTGCCGAAGGTGATCGGCACCTGGCCGCCGACCACGTCGGTCGCGGCGGCCGCCGCGCCCCGGTACGGGATGTGCACGAGGTGCAGCCCGGCCTGGCGGTTCAGCATCACCCCGAGCAGGTGGTTGAGCGTGCCGTTGCCGGCCGACGCATAGTCGACGCGGCCGGGGCGCTGCTTCGCGTAGGCGATCAGTTCCTTGAGGTTCGACGCCGGGAACGACGGGTTCGCCACCAGCAGGTACGGCGCGGTCGCCACCGACATGACGGGCTCGAAGTCCTTGACCGGATCGAAGCCGGTGTTCTTGTAGAGCCACGGATTGATCGTCTGCGCGCTCTGCGCGGTCAGCATCAGCGTGTGGCCGTCCTTCGGTGCGCGCGCGGCCAGGGCGGTGCCGACGTTGCCGCCCGCGCCCGTGCGGTTCTCGATGACCACGGGCTGGCCGATCGCCTGCGACAGGCGGGCGCCGAACGCGCGGGCGACGGTGTCGTTCGCGCCGCCGGCGGCCTGCGGCACGATGAGCGTGACCGCCTTGGTGGGCCAGGCCTCCTGGGCGCGGGTGGGGCCTGACTGGAAGGCGGCCGAGGCGAGCGCGACGGGCGCGAAGGGTGCGAGCAGACGGCTGCGCTCGGGGGTGGCACGGGACATGGGGTCTCCTCTCTCTACGTGTCTTCCTCGATTGTAGAGACCCGTATGCCATCGAAGTGCACCGCGGCCCACCCGGTGATCGTCGCATGGCCGGCGCGGGCGGGGCGCACGATGCGGCTCATCGGATCCGTCCGCCTCGCCGCAGGGGTTCAACCATGCTTTCCCGACTGATCTACGCCAGCGCCGTCGCCGACGACCTGCGCGCCGACGAGCTGAACCGCATGCTGGCGCACGCACGGCTGCGAAACGCCTCGCGCGGCATCACCGGGATGCTCGCCTTCGACAGCCGATCCTTCCTGCAGGTGATCGAGGGATCGCGCAGGGCGTTGAGCGATCTGTATGCCGCGCTGCTGCGCGACCCGCGTCATCGCGACGTGCAGATGCTGAAGTTCGCACGCATCGATGCGCGCCTGTTTCCGGACTGGTCGATGGGGTTCATGCCCGCCGACCTCACGCCCCGGACGATGCTGGCGCGGCACGCCCCGATGCCGCACTTCGATCCGGGCGCCCTGGACGGCGAGTCCGCCGAAGCGCTGCTCGTGGCGTTCGGGGCCGCGCTCGCCGATCGGACGGCGCCGGTCCCGCTTCACTGAACGCCGCAGGCGAGGGGCGAGGCGCATGCACGGGCGACGGGCGATAATCGCCCGATGCCGACCGTCGACCTGATCCTCGCCGAACGCCTCGACCCGAGCTTCAAGGGCTTTCCGCCCGAGCGCGCGCCGTTCACCGTCGCCGAAGCCGGCGCCCAGGACCTCCATCTGCTGCGCGGCGACCTGCCGATGCCGGTGGCGGTGCTGCGCGAATCGGCGCTGCGCCACAACGCCGACTGGCTGATGCGCTTCGTGCGCGCCTCGGGTGCGAGCCTCGCGCCGCACGGCAAGACCACCAACGCACCGCAGCTCTTCGCCGAGCAGCTGCGCGACGGCGCCTGGGGGCTGACGGTGGCCAACGTGCACCAGGCACGGCTCGCGGTCGAGGCGGGTGCGCGCCGTGTGCTGATGGCCAACCAGCTGGCGAGCGTCGGCGATGCGGCGCGTTGGGGCGGGCTCGCGCGGGCGCATGCCGACGTCCGCTTCCTGACGCTGACCGACTCGGCGGCCCAGCTCGCGCTGCTCGTCGAGGGCCTGGCCCGCGCCGATGCGCCGCGCCTCGACGTGCTGGTGGAGCTGGGCACGCCCGGCGGGCGCACCGGCTGTCGCGACGCGGCGGCCGCGATCGCGCTGGCGCATGCCGTCGCTGCGCAGCCGTCGCTGCGCCTGGCCGGCATCGAGGCCTTCGAGGGCCTGAACGTCAGCAACGACACGACACGCGACGCCGCGTTCGTCGGCGGCTGGATGCAGGCGCTGGTCGGCATCGCGACCGCGTGCGACCGCGCGGGGCTGTTCGCGGGCCTCGACGAGGTGGTGCTGTCGGCGGGCGGCTCGGCCGCCTACGACCTGGTGGTCGCAGGACTGGGGGCCGCGGCACTGTCGCGCCCCGCGCGCGTCGTGCTGCGCAGCGGCTGCTACCTGAGCCACGACGACGGCATGTACCGGCGCCACGTCACCGCCATCGCCGCCCGCGGCGTGGTGCAGGGCGAGCCGCCGCGCGGTGCGCTCGAGGTGTGGGCCGCGGTGCAGTCGCGCCCCGAGCCCGACCGGGCGATCGTCACCCTCGGGCGCCGCGACGTCGGCACCGACGCCGACCTGCCCTTGCCGAAGTGGTGGTTCCGCCCGGGGCGGGATGCGCGGCCCGTGCCCGCGCCGGCGCACTGGGCGGTGTTCGGCCACAACGACCAGCACGGCTACCTGAGGGTCGAGGCCGCGGACACGCTCGAGGTGGGCGACTGGATCGGCTTCGGGGTCTCGCACCCCTGCACGACCTTCGACAAGTGGCGCCTCGTCTGGGGCATCGACGACGACGGGCGCGTGACCCGCGCCATCCGAACCTACTTCTGATTCGAGCCTACTTCTGACCCGGCACGGCGCCGCCGCGCAGGAAGGTCATCGCGTCGTCGGCGGTCGTGCGCGGATCTTCCTCCATCGGCAGGTGGCCGAGCGAGGGGTAGACGACCAGTCGACTTCCCGGGATGTCCGCGCGGAAGCGCTCGGCATGTCCGAACGGCACCCAGCGGTCCGCCTCGCCCCACTGGATCAGCGTCGGCACCCGCATCTCGGGCAGCCGCTGCCAGCCGAGCGGACGTCGCTCGGCGCGGGCGCGGTCGCCCATCGCCGTGCGGTTGCCCGGCCGCAGCATCAGCTGCTCGTAGCGGTCCACCAGTTCGGGCGTGACCTTCGTGGCGTCGCCGTAGGTGTCCTTCAGGCTGCGCTCGACGATCCCTCGGATCGGGGCGAAGCGCATCAGTTCGCTGATCACCGGCATCCGGGCGAGCTCGAGCGCGACCGCACCGCTCGCACCGGGCTCGATCGGGTAGCCGACCGCGTCGATCAGGATCAGGCCGCTGACCCGGTCGGGGTGGCGCAGCGCGAAGCGCCACGCGTAGTAGCCACCCAGGCTGTTGCCGGCGATCGCGAAGCGCTTGAGGCCGGCGGCATTGGCGAAGCGCTCGAGGAAGTCGACCGTGGCGGTGCCCGAGTAGTCGCCGGACGGATGCGGGCCCGTCAGGCCGAAGCCGGGCAGGTCCAGGCGCACGACCCGCATCGACGGGCTCATCCGCCGGGCCCAGCCGTCCCAGGTGTGCAGCGACGAGCCAGTGCCGTGCAGCAGCAGGATCGCGGGCGGCTCGGCCTCCGGGTTGGCGCGCGGGGCCACTTCGACACCCGGAGCCGGGTTGGCGGGCCCTTCGTCGCGCCAGTGCACCTCGATCCCGTCCATCGGCAGGAAGCGCGAGCTGGGTCCTGCCCAGCGCGCCTTCAGGTCCACCAGCGCGAGGTCGGTCTGGCAGCCCGCGAGCAGCAGCAGCGGGGCGAGGAGGAGGGGCAGGAGGCGGCGTCGCATGGTGTCAGCCGCGGCCTTCCTCCACCGCGTGGCAGGCGACCTGCGCACCGTCGTCGAGACGGCGCAGCATCGGGCGCTCGGCCTTGCACCGCTCGTTGGCGAGCGGGCAGCGCGGATGGAAGGTGCAGCCCGGCGGCGGGTTCAGCGGATTGGGCACCTCGCCCGCGACCGGCGTGCGGGACTTGCCGGTCATCTGCATGTCGGGGATCGCGTCGAGCAGCATCCGCGTGTACGGATGGCGCGGCGTCGCGAACAGCGTGGTCTTGTCGGCCAGCTCGACGATCCGGCCGAGGTACATCACGCCGACCCGATCGCTGACGTGGTGGACCACCGCCAGGTTGTGCGAGATGAACAGGTAGGTGAGGCCGTCCGCGCGCTGGATGTCGCGCATCAGGTTCAGCACCTGCGCCTGCACCGACACGTCGAGGGCCGAGGTCGGCTCGTCGCAGACGAGGAAGGTCGGCTGCGAGGCCAGCGCGCGCGCGATCGACAGGCGCTGGCGCTGGCCGCCCGAGAACTGGTGCGGATACTTGTCGGCATCGGCCGGCGCGAGGCCGACGTGCTGCAGCAGTTCGGCCACTCGGGCGCGGATCGCGGCGTCGCCGTCGATCAGCCGGTGCACGCGGATCGGCTCGGCGATGATGTCGACGACCTTCCAGCGCGGGTTCAGGCTCGCGTAGGGGTCCTGGAAGATCATCTGCAGCTTCGAGCGCAGCGGCTTGCCCGCCGCGGTGCCCAGCGTCGAGAGGTCGGTGCCGTCGAAGACGACCTTGCCGCGCGAGGGGGCGTACAGGCCCACCATCATCCGCGCCACCGTCGACTTGCCGCAGCCCGATTCACCCACCAGCGCGAGCGTCTCGCCACGCGCGATCTCGAAGCTCACGCCGTCGACGGCCCGCAGCAGGGTGCGCGGCTTGCGCTCGATCACGCGGTTGAGCCACGGAGGCGACACGTCGAACACCTTGGCGATGTCCTCGACGACCACCAGCGGCGCGCCGGTGCGCGACGCGTTCGGGACGACCTGCACCGGACGCTCCACCGCGCTCATGCGGCCTCCTTCGCCACCGACGCGTCATGCAGCCAGCAGGCCGCCAGCGAGGTGCCCGCCGCCATCAGGTCGGGGCGGCGCTCGCGGCAGGTCGCGAAGACCTTCGGGCACCGCGGGTTGAAGGCGCAGCCCTTCGGGATCGCGTTGAGGCGCGGCATCGAGCCGTCGATCTGCGCGAGCCGCTCGCGGTCCTGGCCGACCGTCGGGATCGAGCCCATCAGGCCGACGGTGTACGGATGCTTCGGCTTGTGGATGACGTCGGCCACGGGGCCGATCTCGGCGATGCGCCCCGCGTACATCACCGCGACCCGGTCGGCGGTCTCGGCGATCACGCCCATGTCGTGGGTGACCAGCATCACCGAGGTGCCATGCTCGCGGCACAGCCGCTTGATGAGCGCGATGATCTGCGCCTGGATGGACACGTCGAGCGCGGTGGTCGGCTCGTCGGCGACGATCAGCCGCGGCTCGGCCGCGAGCGCGAGCGCGATCACCACGCGCTGGCGCATGCCGCCCGAGAACTGGTGCGGATAGTGGTCGATCCGTTCCTCGGCGGCCGGGATGCCGGTGCTCTTGAGCAGGTCGACCGCGCGCGTGCGCGCCTGCGAGGCGGTCAGGTCGAGGTGGGTCTGAATCGTCTCGACGAGCTGCCGGCCGACGGTGTAGAGCGGGTTCAGCGAGGTCAGCGGATCCTGGAAGATCGCGCCCACCTCCTTGCCCCGCACCCGGCGCATCTGCGCGGGCTCGAGGTTGTCGATGCGCCGGCCGGCCAGCCGGATCTCGCCGCCGGCGATGCGGCCGGGCGGCTCGAGCAGGCCGATGATCGCCGCGCCGGTGATCGACTTGCCGGCTCCCGATTCGCCGACCACGCCGAGCACCTCGCCCGGCGCGATGTCGAAGGAGACGTCGTCGATCGCGACCAGCGTGCCGCGTCGGGTGGGGAACTCGACCCGCAGGTGGCGGACCTCGAGCAGGGGGGCGGGGGCGTTCATCGGGCGCGTCTCATTGCAGCTTCGGGTTGAGCGCGTCGCGCAGCCAGTCGCCGAGCAGGTTCACCGACATGCACAGCAGGATCAGCGTCGAACCCGGGAAGATCACCAGCCACCACTCCCCGGAGTACAGGAAGTTGTTGCCGTTGTTGATCATGGTGCCCAGCGAGGGCGAGGTCGGCGGCACGCCCACCCCGAGGAAGGACAGCGTCGCCTCGGTGATGATCGCGGTCGCGACGTTGATCGTGCCGATGACGAGCACCGGCCCGAGCACGTTCGGCAGCACGTGCCGCAGCATGATCGCGATCGGCCCGACGCCGATGACGCGCGCGGCCTGGACGTAGTCCTTGCTCTTCTCGACCATCGTGGAGCCGCGCACCGTGCGCGCGTACTGCACCCAGTTCGCCAGGCCGATCGAGCCGACCAGCACCGCCAGCGCCATCGCGTCGATGTTGGCGTCCGACGGCAGCACCGCGCGCGCCACGCCGTTGATCAGCAGCGCGATCAGGATCGACGGGAACGACAGCTGCACGTCGGCCACGCGCATGATGAAGGCGTCCAGACGGCCGCCGAGGTAGCCCGACAGCAGCCCGAGCCCGATGCCCATCACCATCGCGAAGGCGACCGAGGCCACGCCCACCAGCAGCGAGATCCGCGAGCCGTAGAGGATCGTCGACAGCACGTCGCGCCCCTGGTCGTCCGTGCCCAGCGGATAGGCCGACTGGCCGGCCTCGGTCCACGACGGCGGCAGCAGCGAGTTGTTGAGGTCGAGCGTCTTCAGGTCGAAGGGATCGAAGGGCGCGACCCACGGCGCGAAGACCGCGCCGAGGACCATGATGGCCGCGATCACCGCGGCACCGACGGCGACCGGGCTGTTCTTGAAGCTGTGGAAGACGTCGCCGTCCAGGAAGCGGGCGATCGCGGAGGCGCTCATGCTGCGGACTCGCCGGACGAGGTCGGGGCGCTCACTGCACGACCGCCGTTCGGTACAGGATGATGTTGTCGGCGCGCTGCAGGACGCTGGTGTTCTTGCGCAGGCCCCATGCCAGCGCCTGCTGGTGCAGCGGCACGTGGCCGAAGTCCTCGGCGTGGATCTTCATCGCCTCGGCGATCATCGCGTTGCGCTTGGCCTGGTCGGTCTCGACGCCGATCTGCGTCGTGAGCTCGTCGAAGCGCGCGTTCGACCAGCTGCCGAGGTTGAACACGCCCTGACCGCCCTGCGGCGTCGCCATGATGTTGTAGAGCGTGTTGTGCGCGTCGTAGGTGGTGGGGGTCCAGCCGAGCAGGTAGAACGAGGTGTTGCGCGACAGGATCTTGGGGAAGTAGGTCGCCTTGGACTCCGCCTCGAGGCTGATCTTGATGCCGACGCGCGCGAGCATGCCCGCCACCGCCTGGCAGATCTCGCCGTCGTTCACGTAGCGATCGTTCGGGCAGTTCAGCTTCACCTCGAAGCCGTTCGGGTAGCCGGCGTCGGCCAGCAGCTTCTTCGACGCTTCGGCGTCGTACGCGGGCCGCCTGTTCAGGTCCGCGACGAAGCCGTTGACGCCGGGGGCGATCATCAGGTTGGTCGGCGTGCCCGCGCCGCGCATGATCCGCGCGCGGATCGCCTCGACGTCGATGGCCTGGTAGACGGCCTGGCGCACCCGGCGGTCCTTGAACGGGTTCTTGCCCTTGACGCTCGAGAACAGCAGCTCGTCGCGCTTGCTGTCCATGCCGAGGAAGATCGTCCTCAGCTCGGCGCCCTGCAGCACCTTGAGATTCGGGTCCTGCTTGAGCCGTTCCGCGTCCTGCACCGGCACCGGCTGCATCAGGTCGATCTCGCCGGACTTGAGCGCGGCCACGCGGGTGGCGTCGTTGCCGATCGGCGTCCAGACGACCTCGGTGACATTGCCCTCGATCTTCCCCCAATACCGCGGGTTGCGGACCAGCACCGTGCGCACGCCCGGCTCGCGCGAGCGCAGCCGGAACGGGCCGGTGCCGTTGGCGCGGACCGACGCGGCGTTCTCGATACCCTTGCGCTTGTCGACCGGCTTGGCGGCGTTGTTGGCCTCGCACCAGGCCTTGCTCATGATGTAGAGCGAGGTGATCTGCTCGGGCAGGATCGGCACCGGCACCGTGGTGACCATCTCGACCGTGAAGTCGTCGAGCTTGCGCACTTCCTTGATCTGGCCGACGGTGCCGCGCAGGTCGGAGCCGGGGTCGGCGGCGCGCTGGAACGAGAACACCACGTCGTCGGCGGTGAACGCGGCGCCATCGTGGAAGCTCACGCCGCGGCGCAGCTCGAAGCGCCAGACCGTCGGCGACACCTGTTTCCACGCGGTCGCGAGCGCCGGCGTGGGCTTGAGCTGCGCATCGCGCGCCACCAGCGGCTCGTAGACGTTGTGGGTGAAGCCGAGCTGGGTGGTCTCGTTCAGCGAATGCGGGTCCATCGACAGCGCATCACCCTGGTCGGCGGTGCGAAGCGTCTTGGCCTGCACGCCGGTCGCCAGCAGGGCGGCGGCTAGGACGGGAGCGAGGCGGGCGGCCAGGCGGGCGGTGCGATGGATCATCTCGGGGCTCGAAGGGGGTGGACCGGCACGTCCTGGAAGGCGGGGGTGCGCGTCGGCGGGGTCAGCGCGGCAGCGAGCGCTCGGCGAGCCGCACGAACAGCGCGGCGCCGAGCGGCAGGATCTCGTCGTTGAAGTCGTAGCGCGGGTTGTGCAGGAAACAGCCGGATTCTGCGCCGCCCTGGCCGATGCGGAAATAGGCGCCGGGGCGCTGCTGGAGCATGAAGGAGAAGTCCTCGGCCCCCATGCTCGGGTCGAGGTCGCGGATCACGCGGTGGGCACCCACCAGTTCCTCGGCGACCTCAGCGCCGAACACCGCCTCGTCGGAGGTGTTCACCGTGGCCGGGTACATGCGCTCGTAGTCCACGCGCGCCGTCGCGCCGAAGCCGGCGGCAACCGACTCGGCAAGCTGGGTCAGGCGCGCCTCGATCAGGTCCTGGGTCTGCGCACGGAACGAGCGGACAGTGCCGGTGATCACGGCTTCGCGCGGGATCACGCTCATCGCGGCGGGGTGGCCCGCCTGGATCGAGCACAGGCTGACCACCGCGGAATCGAGCGGGCCGACGTTGCGGCTGACGATGGTCTGCGCCGCTGTGATCACGTGCGCGGCGACGACCACCGGGTCGATCGCGAGGTAGGCGTGCGCACCGTGCCCGCCTTTGCCCTCGATGGTGATGGTGACGCGGTCGGCGGCGGCCATGATCGGCCCCGGCTTGACCGCGATCGTGCCGGGCTCGAGGCCGGGCCAGTTGTGCATCGCGTACACCGTGTCGCACGGGAAGCGCTCGAAGAGGCCGTCCTCGATCATCGCGCGCGCGCCGGCGTAGCCTTCCTCGCCCGGCTGGAAGATCAGGTGCACGGTGCCGTCGAAGTCGCGCGTCTCGGCCAGCCAGCGGGCGGCCCCGAGCAGCATCGCGGTGTGCCCGTCGTGGCCGCAGGCGTGCATGCGGCCCGGCACCGTGGAGCGGTGCGCGAACCCGTTCTCCTCGGCCAGCGGCAGCGCGTCCATGTCGGCGCGCAGCCCGACCGTGCGGCCGCTGCCGGTGCTGCGGCCCCGGATGACGCCGACCACGCCGGTCTTGCCGAGGCCGCGGTGGATCTCGTCGACGCCGTAGCGCTCGAGCTGGCGCACCACCAGCTCGGCGGTCGCATGCTCCTCGAAGCCGAGCTCGGGCGTGGCGTGCAGCGCGTGGCGAATCGCGGTGAGGTCGGCGTGCCAGGCGCGCAGGCCGGCGATCGCGGGATGGGCGGCGAGGTACATGGGGACTCAGTGGCCGGCGGTCGAACGCTCGACGCGCAGGCGGGGGTCGACGACGAAGTAGAGCAGGTCGACGATCAGGTTGATCGTCACGAAGATCAGCGCGATCAGGCACAGGTAGGCGGCCATGATCGGGATGTCGGCGACCTGCACCGACTGGATGAACAGCAGCCCCATGCCGGGCCACTGGAACACCGTCTCGGTGATGATGGCGAACGCGATCAGGGCACCGAGCTGCAGCCCGGTGATGGTGATGACGGGCACCAGGGTGTTCTTCAGCGCGTGGCCGAAGTAGACCGCCCGATCGGGCAGGCCGCGGGCCCGGGCGAACTTGATGTAGTCGGTGCGCAGCACCTCGAGCATCTCGGAGCGCACCAGCCGCATGATCAGCGTCATCTGGAACAGCGCCAGCGTGATCGAGGGCAGCACCAGGTGAGACCAGCCGTCGCGCGTGAGCAGGCCCGTCGACCAGCCGCCGATGTCCACCGTCTCGCCGCGGCCGAACGACGGCAGCCAGCCGAGCAGCACCGCGAAGATCAGGATCAGCAGGATGCCGATCAGGAAGGTCGGCAGCGACACGCCGATCAGCGAGACCGCGAGGAAGATGTTCGCCAGCACGCCCTTGCGCCGCAGCGCCGTGTAGACGCCCATCGGGATGCCGACGATCAGCGCGAGGCCCGCGGCGGCCATCGACAGCTCCAGCGTGGCCGGCAGCCGTTCCTGGATCAGCGTGCTGACCTTGCGGCCCTGCCGGTACGACAGCCCGAAGTCGCCCTGGACCGCGTTCTTCACGAAGGTCCAGAACTGGACGGGGACCGGGTCGTCGAGCCCGAGGTCGCGCCGCAGCTCGGCGCGCTGCTCGGGCGTGGCGTCCTGGCCCAGCATCGCGACCACCGGGTCGCCGACGAACTGGAACAGCGAGAACGACACGAAGGCGACCACCGCCATCACGACGACCGCCTGCAGCAGGCGGCGGACGATGAACGCGATCATCATGGCCGGCGCGCTCCCGCCGCCGGCCCTGGCTGTCTGCGGCTCACGCCGAGACCGGCAGGAAGCGCTGCACCAGCTTGACCCAGAAGCTGCCGCCGAGCGGCAGCAGCTCGTCGTTGAAGTCGTAGCTCGGGTTGTGCAGCATGCACGGGCCCAGGCCGTGACCGTGGCTGCGGTGCGAGCCGTCGCCGTTGCCGATGAACGCGTAGCAGCCCGGCTTGGCCAGCAGCATGAACGCGAAGTCCTCGGAGCCCATCGTCGGCTCGCAGGCCGCGTCGACGCCGTCGTCGCCGACCAGTTCGCGCATCACGGAGGCCGCGAACGCGGTCTGCTTCGGATCGTTGATGGTGGGCGGGTAGTTGCGGTGGAAGTGCAGCGAGCCGGTGGCACCGAAGGCCGGCGGCAGCTGCTCGGTCAGCGCCTTCATCCGCGACTCGATCAGGTCGAGCGTCTCGATCGTGAAGGTGCGCACCGTGCCCCGGACGATCGCGCTGTCGGGGATGATGTTGGTAGTGCTGCCCGCGTGGATCTCGGTGACCGAGAGCACCGCGGCATCGATCGGCTTCTTGTTGCGGGTGATGATCGACTGCAGCGCCTGCACGAGATGCGTGGCCACCAGCACCGGGTCGATGCCGTTCTGGGGCATCGCGGCGTGTGCGCCCTTGCCACGCAGCGTGATCTCGAACTCGTTCGACGAGGCCATCATCGGGCCCGGCGTGACCGCGAACTGCCCGACCTTCATGCCCGGCCAGTTGTGCATGCCGAACACCGCCTCGCACGGGAAGCGCTCGAAGAGGCCGTCCTCGATCATCTTCTGCGCGCCGGCACCGCCTTCCTCGGCCGGCTGGAAGATGAAGTGCGCGACACCGTCGAACCCGCCGTGCTGCGACAGCCAACGGGCACCGGCCAGCAGCATCGCGGTGTGGCCGTCGTGACCGCAGGCGTGCATCCGGCCCTCGTGCTTCGACGCGTGGTCGAAGGTGTTCTGCTCCTGCAGCGGCAGGGCGTCCATGTCGGCCCGCAGCCCGACGGCGCGTGTCGAGGTGCCGCGCCGCAGCGTGCCGACCAGCCCGGTCCCGCCGATCCCCTCCGTGACCTCCAGGCCCCAGGCGCGCAGCTTGGAGGCCACGACCGCCGCGGTCCGGTGCTCCTCGTAGCGCAGCTCGGGGTGGGCGTGCAGGTCGCGCCGGATCGCCTGGATCTCGGACTGCAGCTCGAGAATTCCTTCGGCCAGCATCATGATGGTGTGCCTCTCGCCAAAAGGGTTAGCTTAACATCGCGGTCATGGCTGCCAACCCCGTCGAGACCCTGGGCTCTCCGAGCGAAACCGTCGTCCGCGGTGCCTGTCCGCACGACTGTCCCGATACCTGTGCACTGCGCACCACCGTGCGCGACGGTGTCGCGATCCGGGTCGCCGGAGACCCCGACCATCCGCCCACGCGAGGGGTGCTCTGCACCAAGGTCTCGCGCTACCTCGAGCGGGTCTACTCGACCGACCGCTTGTCCGTGCCGCTGCGCCGGGTCGGTCCGAAGGGCTCCGGGCGCTTCGAGCCGGCGTCCTGGGACGAGGCGCTGGCCGACATCGCGACGCGGCTCGCCGCGATCGCCGCGCGCGATCCGCAGCGCATCCTGCCCTACAGCTACGCCGGGACGATGGGGATCGTGCAGGGCGACGGCATCGGACAGCGCTTCTTCCATGCGCTGGGCGCCTCGCTGATCGACCGCACGATCTGCTCGTCGCCCGGCATCCACGGGCTGACCTACACGCTCGGCGGCCCGGTCGGCCTGGATGTCGAGCGCTTCGCGGATTCGCGGCTGATCCTGATCTGGGGCTCGAACCCGATCACCTCCTCGGTCCACTTCTGGAGCCTCGCCCAGGACGCGCGGCGACGCGGCGCGAAGCTGGTCGCGATCGATCCGTACCGCACCGCGACCGCGGAGCGCTGCGACGAGCATGTCGCGCTGCGTCCGGGCACCGACGGCGCCCTGGCGCTCGGCCTGGTGCAGCAGCTCATCGAACAGGATCTGGTCGACCGGGCCTGGGTCGAGGCCCATACCGGGGGGTTCGAGGCGCTCGCGGCGCGCGCCGCTGCCTGGACGCCCGAGCGGGTCGCCGAGACCTGCGGCATCCCGGCCGCGCAGGTGGTCGCCCTCGCACGCGACTACGGCACGATCGCGCCGGCCGCGATCCGGCTCAACTACGGCATGCAGCGCGTGCGGGGCGGCGCGAACGCGGTGCGGCTCGTCGCCGGGCTGCCGGCGCTGGTGGGTGCCTGGAAGCATGCCGCCGGCGGCGTGCTGCTGTCGGCGAGCGGGCACTTCAACCTCGACGTCGCCGCCTGGCAGCGTCCCGACCTGCTGGGCGCGCGGCGCCCGCGCACGCTCAACATGTCGACGATCGGCGACGCGCTGCTTGAGGCCGATCCGCCGGTCGAGGCGCTGGTCGTCTGGAACTCCAACCCGGTGGCGGTGGCGCCCGACAGCTCGAAGGTGCGCCGCGGCTTCGCGCGGGAGGACCTGTTCACGGTGGTCATCGAGCAGTTCATGACCGACACCGCCGACCATGCCGACTGGGTGCTGCCCGCGACCACGCAGCTCGAGCACTTCGATCTGCACAAGACCTACGGGCACCGCTGGTGGGTGGTGAACCGGCCCGCGATCGCGCCGCTCGGACAGGCGCTGCCGAATTCCGAGATCTTCCGCCGGCTCGCGGCGCGGATGGGGCTCGACCATCCCGCGCTGCGCGCGAGCGACGAGGAAGTGGCGGCCGATGCGCTGCGTCTGGACGACCCCAGGCTGCCCGAGCCGCTCGCGGCGGTGGTCGCGGCCCATGGCGGGCCCGGGCCCGAGGCGCGTCGCGCCGTGCTCGAGACCCTCGTCGAACTGGGCTACGCGAAGCTCGCGGTGCCCGAGGCGCCGTTCGCGAACGGCGGCTTCCCGTCGCCCTCGGGCAAGGTCGAGTTCACCTCCGCGCGGCTCGCCGCCCAGGGGCTGGACCCGCTCGCCGACTTCGTGCCGCCGTACGAATCGGCGGCCTCGGCCCCGGCGCTCGCGGCCCGCTTCCCGCTCGCGATGATCTCGCCGCCCGCGCGGCACTTCATGAACTCGACCTTCGTCAACATCGAGAGCCTGCGGGCGACCGAGCGCGAGCCGGCGGTCGACGTCCATCCCGACGATGCGAGCGCCCGCGGGCTCGAAGCGGGGGCGATGGTGCGGGTCTTCAACGACCGCGGCGCGTTCCTCGCCCGGCTGCGCGTCTCCGGGCGGACCCGTCCGGGGGTCGTCGTCGGCTGGGGGGTCTGGTGGCCGAAGCTGGCGCCCGGCGGGCACAACGTCAATGCGGTCACCGGCCAGGCGCTGACCGACCTGGGCCGCGGTCCGACCTTCTACGACTGCCTGGTCGAGGTCGCGGCCGCGTCCGCCGACGCACGTGCCGATGCATAGAGCCGGGCGGGCGGCCGCAGCGGGGGCGGTGCTCGCGATGGCGGCGGCGCTCGGCGGCTGCGCCGCCGCCACCGACGGGCCCGGCTACTACTGGCAGTCGATGGTCGGCCACCTCGAGCTCATCCATCGCCGCCGACCCGTCACCGAGATGCTCGCCGACGCCTCGACCGAACCGGCGCTGCGCGCGCGGCTCGAGCGCGCCCTCGAGATCCGGGCGTTCGCCAGCCGCGAGCTCGGGCTGCCCGCCAACGGCAGCTACACCGGGTACACCGACGTGCAGCGGCCCTTCGTGCTGTGGAACGTCTTCGCCACGCCCGAGCTGTCGCTGGCGCTCGAGCGCTGGTGCTTTCCGGTCGCCGGCTGCGTCGCCTATCGCGGCTACTACGACCGCGACATCGCCGAGCGGTTCGCCGCCTCGCTGCGCGAACGCGGCCTGGAGGCCCATGTCGGCGGCGTGCCCGCCTACTCCACGCTCGGATGGTTCGACGATCCGCTGCTGTCGACCTTCATCCAGTATCCCGAGGCCGAGCTCGCGCGACTGGTCTTCCACGAGCTCGCCCACCAGGTGCTGTACGTGTCGGGCGACACCACCTTCAACGAGTCGTTCGCGACCGCGGTCGAGGAGGCCGGTGTCGAGCGCTGGCTCGCGCACCGCGCCGACGCCGCCCTCGAGCGCGCCTACCGCGAGCAGTCGGCGCGCCGGCACGACTTCGTCGCGCTGCTGCGCCGCTACAAGGACACGCTGGCCGCGGTCTACGCCCGCGAGGTCGACGACGCGACCAAGCGTGACGGCAAGCGCCGCACCTTCGAGGCGCTGCGTGCCGACTATGCCGCCCTGAAGGCGCGCTGGGGCGGGTACGCGGGCTACGACCGGTTCTTCGCGCAGGGTCCGACCAATCCGCAGCTCGCAGCGGTCGGTGCCTACAACGACCTGCTGCCCGCGTTCCGCGCGATGCTCGCGCAGGCGGGCGGCGACCTGCCGACCTTCTACGCTGCGGTGCGCGAGCTGTCCGCGCTGCCCAAGGCCCGGCGCGACGAACGGCTGCGCGCGCTCGGCGGGCGTCCGGCAGCGGGCGACCCGACGGCGGCGCCCGGGGCGGCGCCGTCGGGGCGGGCCTCGTGAGCCTCGGCCCCCAGGCCCAGGCGGGCACGGCCGCCCGGTTCGCGCATGCGGTGCTCGGAGCCTGTGCCGTCGGCTGCGCCGCGTTCGCGCCGCTGGGCAAGGCGCCGTTCAACCTGTTCTTCGCCTGTGGCGTGCTGGCCTTCTGCGCCGTCGCGATCCTCGACCGCGGCACGCTCGCACGCAGCCTGCGCGAGCCGGTGGCGCTGTGGGCGCTCGCGCTGTTCGCGCTGTACGCCGCGAGCCTGGCCTGGACCGCGGCGCCGCTGCGCGAGGGGGCGCTGCAGCTCGGCAGCTACCGCGTCCTCGCGATGCCGCTGCTGTTCCTGCCGGTGCTCACCGACCCGGTGTGGCGCGAGCGCACGCTGCGCACGCTGCTCGCCGTGCTCGGCGTCGTGCTCGCGCTGAGCCTGGTCCAGTCCGTGCATCCGCTGCCCTTCGCGCGGGCGAGCCGGGACGAGTTCGGCATCCTGTACCGCGACGCCTACGTGTTCAGCGACCGGATCCGCCAGGCGATCCAGCTCGGCCCGCTGCTGCTGTGGGCCGCGGGTACCGCGCTCTTCGCCCGCTCCGCCTCGCGGCGCGCCCGGCTCGGGCTGCTGGCGATCGCGGTGGTCACCGCGATCGACGTGATGTGGCTGCTCAAGGGCCGCACCGGGACGCTCGTCGTCAGCGGCCTGCTGATCTACCTGCTGCATGCCCGCTTCGGCGCGCGCGGACTGGCGCTCGGCGTGGTCGGCGTGGTCGCGGTCGTCGCCTCGAGCGTCTGGATGAACGCGCGCTTCGGTGCCACGCTGTCCGACATCCACGCCTACCGGCAGGCCGGCGCCCGAAACGCCACCGGCGAGCGTCTCGAGATGTGGCGCAACGCGGCGCGGATGTTCGCCGACGCACCGCTGTTCGGTGCCGGGATCGAGTCGTATCCAGTGCTGTCGGCGGCCGCCTATGCGGCCAAGGGGCGCGAGCCGGCGGAACTCTTCCACGACCCGCACCACGAGTTCCTCTATGTGGCCGCCGAGCTCGGTCTGGCGGGGCTGCTGCTGCTCGTCGGCGGTCTGATCGCGCTGTGGCGGATCGCCGGGCGCTTCGACGAGCGCTGGTGCTGGTTCACGCGCGGCGTCGTGGTGCTGTACGTGAGCGCGGGGATGGCCAACTGCCTGCTGAACCTGGGCTGGACCGGCTACCTGTTCGGCCTGCTGCTCGCGCTCGTGGCCGGGCGGCACGCGCAGGCGCGCAGCGAGCAGGGCCCGTCGCGGGCGCGCGCCTTCGTCATCGTGCGCCACGACAACCTCGGCGACGTCGCGCTCGCGCTGCCGATGGCGGGCCTGCTCAAGCGCGAGGTGCCCGGCTGCACGGTGCACTTCGCGGTGCGCGGCTACGCGCGCGACGTGGCGTCGGCATCGCGCCACGTCGACGGCGTGGTGGTGGTCACCGACGCGGCCGCCTTCGAGCGGGACCTGCGCGCGCTGCGTCCCGATGCGGTGGTGTTCGCGTTCCCGTCCGAGCCGCTGGCCCGGGCCGCGGCGCACGCCGGCGTGCCGGTGCGCGTGGGCACCGCGCGTCGCTGGTACCACTGGCGCTGGTGCACGGTGCGCCCGTTCGTGCGCCGGCGCGGCACGTCCGCGCACGAGGCGCAGCTCAACCTGCGACTGCTCGCGCCCTTCGTCGCGGACACCGCCCTGCCGCGCGAGGCGCTGTGGCCGCTGGCGGGCCTCGCGCCGTCCGCCGTGCCCGGACCGGCGGCGGCCGGCTGGCCGCTGCGCGACGGCGTCGCGAACGTGCTGCTGCAGGTGCGCTCGAACGGCAACGGCAAGGAGTGGCCGCTGCGCCACTACCTCTCGCTGATCGATGCGCTGCCCGCGGACCGCTTCAACTTCGTGATCAACGGGACCCCCGCCGAAGGCGACGCGCTGCGCGCGGCGGCCCCCGCACTCTTCGCCCTGCCGCAGGTCACCGATGCGACCCGGGGCTTCACGATCCCCGACCTGCTGCGCACGCTGCCGCGGATGGATGCGGTGCTGTCGAACAGCACCGGACCGATGCACCTCGCCGCGCTGTCGGGGGCGCCCACCCTCGGCCTGTTCGTCGATCTGCCGGGCATGGACACGGTGCGCTGGGGACCGCTCGGTCCGCATGCGCACACGATCGTCGCCCCCCGCGAGGCCTGCGTGCGCTGTCCGCGCGGTGCGCCCGAGTGCCCGTGCATGGCGGCGATCGAGGTGACGCGCGTGGCCCGCGCGCTCGAGGCGACGATCGCGTCGAAGTGATCGCATCGAAGTGAACGCTGGGTGGCGCGTCCCGCGCGCGACCCCCCGGTGCGTGCGCGCCGTCCCGGTGCGCTACCATCGCGAACCGCCCTGCAGCGGTGCCCGGCCACGCACCGTCGAGGTGGCACGCCGCTTGCGTCGAGGGTGACCGGCTGCGCGGGTCGGCATCGGGCCGGCTGGACGTGGCCGTCCCGGAGCATCGCCCCTTGTCGATCCACGTCGCGCTGAACCACGTCAGCCACTATGTCTACGACCGCCCGGTCGAGCTCGGCCCCCAGGTCGTGCGGCTGCGGCCCGCCCCGCACTCGCGCACCCGCATCCTGTCCTACTCGATGCGCGTCGAGCCGGCCAAGCATTTCCTGAACTGGCAGCAGGACCCGCAGTCGAACTGGCTGGCGCGGCTGGTGTTTCCCGAGCGCACCCGCGAGCTGCGCATCGAGATCGACCTCGTCGCCGAGATGGCGGTGTTCAACCCGTTCGACTTCTTCCTCGAGCCCTACGCCGAGCGCTTCCCGTTCGAGTACGACGCCGCGCAGCGCCACGAGCTCGAGCCCTATCTCGTGCGCACCGAGGCGACGCCGGCATTCGCCCGGCGGCTCGCGGCCGTGCCGCGCGAGCCGATGCAGACCATCGATTTCCTGGTCGCGCTGAACCAGCGCCTGCAGCAGGAGGTCGCCTACCTGATCCGCATGGAGCCGGGCGTGCAGACGCCCGAGCAGACCCTGGTCAATGGCTCGGGGTCCTGCCGCGACTCGGCCTGGCTGCTGGTGCAGCTGCTGCGGCATCTCGGCCTGGCCGCGCGCTTCGTGTCCGGCTACCTCATCCAGCTCGTGCCCGACGTCAAGTCGCTCGATGGCCCGTCGGGCGCCGAGCGCGACTTCACCGACCTGCACGCCTGGTGCGAGGTGTATCTGCCGGGCGCCGGCTGGATCGGCCTCGACCCGACCTCGGGCCTGCTCGCCGGCGAGGGCCACGTGCCGGTGGCCTGCACGCCCGAGCCGTCGTCGGCCGCGCCGGTCAGCGGTCTGGTCGAGCCCGCCGAATGCACCTTCACGCACACGATGACCGTGCGCCGTGCGTTCGAGGCACCCCGCGTCACCAAGCCGTACGACGATGCGCAGTGGACCGCGATCGACGCGCTCGGTCGCGAGGTCGATGCCGACCTGCTCGCCGGCGATGTGCGGCTGACCCAGGGCGGCGAGCCGACCTTCGTGTCGATCGACGACCGCGACGGCGCCGAATGGAACACCGAGGCGATGGGCCCGGACAAGCGACGGCTGTCGGGCGCGCTGCTCGAGCGGATGGCCGCGCAGCACGGCACGCACGGCCTGCCGCATTTCGGCCAGGGCAAGTGGTACCCGGGCGAGCAGCTGCCACGCTGGTCGCTGAACTGGTTCTGGCGCAAGGACGGACAGCCGATCGTGTCCGATCCGTCGATCCTCGCCTCCGAGGCCGATGGCGGCGCATTCGGCGCGACCGCCGACCTCGTCGATGCCGCCGGCATCGAGGACGCGCGTACGCTGGTCACCGGGGTGGCGACGCGGCTCGGCCTCGATGCCGGCCTCGCCTTCGAGGCCTACGAGGATCCGTGGCACTTCTCGCGGCGTGAGCTGGAGCTGCCGGTCAACGTCGACCCGTCGGACTCCAGGCTGGAGGATCCGATGGAGCGCGAGCGGCTCGCGCGGGTCTTCGAGCGCGGCCTCGGCGCGCCCGTGGGCTGGATCCTGCCGATGACCCCGAACCCCGCCGCGCGCCGCGGCCCCTCGGTCAAGCAGCCGCAGCAGCTGTGGCAGGCCACCGGCTGGCCGCTGCGCACGCGGCGCTGCTACCTGGCGCCGGGTGATTCGGCGATCGGATATCGGCTGCCCCTCGGCTCGCTGCCCTGGGTCGCGCCGAACGAGTACCCGTGGATCCACGCGGCCGATCCGATGCAGCCCGAGGCACCGCTGCCGATGCACGCGGCGCTGCTGCCGACCGCGGGCGCCTGGACGATCCCGGCCCGCGACGGCCGCACGCAGGCGCTCGAACCGACGATGCCCGCAGCCCCGCCGGGCGCCCCCGCCCGTGCGCAGCCGGCGCTCGCGGCGCGCGCCGCGGAC